>JABGVY010000537.1 GCA_018645845.1 Gammaproteobacteria bacterium
GCAGAGGAATGGCCGCTTGATATAGTAGTGGCGGTGACCGAGGAACGCCCTAAAGCAATTGGCTCAACCGACGCGATGATTCAGACAGCGAACACCTCTCCTTTCTATCGAAGTTGGTTGTCTTCTCACTCTGATGACATGACCTTGGCAAAACAAGCTATTAAAGAAAAAGACTTCGGGAAACTAGCAGACACTAGTGAGCACAATTGTCTGAAAATGCACGCGACGATGATAACCAGCCAGCCTCCCATTGTTTATTGGCAACCCTCCACCGTTGAAATCATGCATCAGGTTCGTGCACTCCGATCATCGGGTACACCTGCTTTCTTCACGATCGACGCAGGCGCTCAGGTCAAGATAGTCTGCTTACCCTCAGCTACTGACGCCATCAGGCAACAACTGCAAACCATCACCGGACTAAAGCAAGTGATTGTCACGCGGCTGGGAGGTTCACCCTTGGTGACAACCTCATGAAGGCATCAGCGCCGGGAAAACTCTTTCTGGTGGGTGAATATGCGGTGCTTGAAGGTGGCCCTGCTCTTTTGACACCGGTTAAGCAAAGAGCAAAAGTCACGATTGAAGCCGCCAAT
The DNA here is from genome assembly GCA_018645845.1 of Gammaproteobacteria bacterium. Classification (GTDB taxonomy): domain Bacteria; phylum Pseudomonadota; class Gammaproteobacteria; order Pseudomonadales; family Azotimanducaceae; genus UBA9659. The sequence goes on from JABGVY010000537.1 coordinate 591, forward strand.
AAAAGCCAGGTTATCAGCCTCACAACGACCGTAGAAAAACACTCACTCGATAGCGCATTGCAACACTACCCCCTGTTGCAGGCAACAATGGCTGAATTAGACTGCCTGGAACAACTTCAAAATGCCCAGCTAACCATTGATACCAGTTCATTTTTCCACCGTGGCATCAAACTTGGACTGGGGTCCAGTGCAGCGCTGACTGTTGCGCTGGTAAACTTATTTCAGCCTGATTCGACCCCAAGTGAACTATTTGCAAAAGCCTTCAGGTGCCATCTCGCGTTCCAGAACGGCATGGGAAGCGGTGCCGATATCGCACTGGCCGCGATGGATGAAACAATTGTTTTTCAGCGCGGTGAATCCCCGATTCCGATGGGTCTTCCTGATGATTTGTTTATGCTCGCCATCTGGTCTGGGGAACCCGCCTCGACTGTAGGTTATGTAGCAGCAGTGAATCAGTGGCGGCAACATAACCCGGACACCTACCTGGGCCATATCAGCGATCTAAGCAACACTGCAAGTGAGTGCATCACCGCCCTGGAGAAAAAAGATAGCCAGCGGGTTTTGACCATCATTGAACAGTATGATCGACACCTAGAGCGCCTTTCGTCAGCATCAGGGGCTAATTTTTACAATCAGGCTCACCTGAAGATGCGAAAAAAGGTAGAATTGACGCACTGCGCATACAAGCCTTCGGGTGCAGGTGGTGGCGATTATGGAATCGCCTACAGTACCAACAAACAAGAACTACTTAGGCTCGCCGATAAGCTGGAACGGGAACAAATCGATACGTTTATTCTCTGATGTAGGCGTAAATAAATGGGTGTGATGGAGCATTAATGGACAAGGCAAGATTCCCGGGATTCTACAAATTATCAATCGGGGAAAGACTTAAAAAAGTACACGAAAACGGTTGGTTGTCTGAACAGGACCTGCTTTCACTTCGCGATGGACACCATACGCTACCGCTTAGTCGAGCGGACAAAATGATCGAAAATGTCGTCGGTGTCATGGGCCTGCCCCTTGGCCTGGGCCTTAATTTCAACGTCAACCAAAAAAATTATATCGTCCCCCTTGCGGTCGAAGAACCTTCTATTGTGGCCGCACTCAGTTCAGCGGCAAAGATTTTTAGTGAGTCCGGGGGCATTCAATCTTCGGCAGAGGAATCGCTTCTCATTGGCCAGATCCAGATCGTGAATCCACCGGATGTGGAAGAAGCGCGGAATCAAATTTTATTTCATAAAAAAGAACTCATCGACAAACTCAATGAGCTACATCCCAAGATGGTTGAACGCGGGGGCGGGGTTCAGGACATCGAAATAAGAACCTTCGAGAGAACAGAGCGAAATCCTCTGATGCTGATTGTTCATATTCTCGTTGATACCTGCGATGCCATGGGTGCAAATATCATTAATTCGATGTGTGAGGAAATCGCCGCGGATATCGAAGCCCTGACAGAAGGTCGTGTGTTTCTCCGGATTCTGTCCAATCTGACTGACCGAAGTGTCGTCAAGGCCAGCGTAGTCATACCAACCGAAAAACTGGAAGGAAAAGGCTATCCTGGTGAAGAGGTTCGTGACGGCATCATCCTGGCCTCGCAGTTCGCCGAGATCGATCCTTATCGTGCCGCCACCCACAACAAAGGCATTATGAACGGTATAGACCCACTAGCAGTCGCTACGGGTAACGACTGGAGGGCGATTGAAGCGTCTGCTCATGCCTATGCCGCCAGAAGCGGTACCTATTCCTCACTCAGCCGGTGGTACGCCAACGACGCCGGTGATCTGGTTGGTAATATTGAGATCCCAATCAAAGTGGGTATCACAGGCGGTTCTTTGCAGGCCAATGACACCGCCATGATCAGCTATCGACTGTTAAAGGTTGGTAGTGCCAGGGAACTCGCCGAACTCATGGCGGCTGTCGGCCTTGCCCAGAACTTTTCTGCCATTAAGGCGCTGTCAACGGAAGGTATCCAGAAAGGACACATGTCATTGCACGCAAGAAGTGTTGCTGTAACAGCCGGTGCATCCAAGGAATTGTTTGAAACGGTTGTTAGTCATTTGATCGATCAGGGTGATATCACGGTTTCCGCGGCGAAGGAAATCATGGCTGAGCTGACGGGTAAAAGCCTGAAGAATGAAATCAAGAAAAAAGGTTCAACGACAGCGATGGCTAACGGCAAGGTGATTCTGCTGGGTGAACATGCCGTGGTTTATGGCAAGCCCGCTATTGCCGTTCCTATCAAAAACGCTGTCGTCGCAGAAATCTCTGATACAGACCACCCGCCGGAAATCAAGGTACCGGCCTGGGATATCGACGACAAGTTGGAAGAATCCAATTCCATCTGGTGGACCGCTATTCAGGATGTGTTTGAGCAACTGGGCATTGCGAACCAAAAATTCTCTGTGCACATAAAGCCTAACATTCCAGCGGCAATGGGCCTCGGAGGTTCAGCTGCAACCGCAGTGGCGATAGTGCGCTCAGCCTCGAAGCACTTTAAGCTCGATTTAAACGACGAAGAAGTCAATCATTACGCGTTCCTCTGCGAGAAAGCTGCCCACGGCACCCCCTCCGGCATCGATAACACCATCGCGACCTACGGGAACCCTCTTGTTTACCAGGCCGGTGAACAGCCCAGGCTGGATATGATCGAATTTCCAAGACCTCTTAACCTGGTAATTGGTATATCGGACCAGCCCAGCCTGACCGTCGATATGGTTGGCGGCGTGCGTGACCGTTGGAGAAAAAACAGCGCTCTTTATAATTCTTTGTTTGCGAATTTTGCGCAGGTTGCTGAATCAGGATTGGATGCGATCAAGCAAGGTGACTACAAAGCGCTTGGTCATATGATGACTATAAATCACGGTCTGCTAAGTGCAATCCAGGTGTCTTCACCTGAACTGGACCGAATGGTACAGATTTCTCGGGACCATGGCGCATTGGGCGCGAAATTGACCGGCGCCGGTGGTGGTGGTTCGATCATTGCCCTGTGCGATGACAACTCTGAAGCTATCGTCAATGGCTTAACAAGAAATGGTTTCAAGGCGCTGCAGGTGACCGTGTGAACAGCATTTTCCAAGTAGCGCTACCACACCGGGCAAAGGCGCATCATTATGTTGCCTGTCTGTTAACCCAAAGACGGCACCGCTGCGGGCCAATCGAAGATTTTTGGGGAGGGAATTTAACTAATGTCTTCCGCACTCAATGAAGTTGTTTCCTCTGACTTGGAGGAACTGATTCTTGTCAACTCTCAGGACGAGAATGTAGGTACGCGACCAAAACGGGAATGCCACCTTGGCCAGGGTGAACTACACCGTGCTTTTTCTGTGTTCATCTTCAATGCAGCTGGCGAGGTTTTACTGCAACAAAGAACTGCCCAGAAATTCCTGTGGCCGCTATACTGGTCTAATGCGTGCTGCAGTCACCCAAGGGCAGGCGAAGACTCGGAAGACGCTGCCCATCGGAGGCTAGCTCAAGAGCTTGGTATATCCGTTCCTCTTACCTATCTGTACAAATTTGAATATCACGCCCAATATCAAAATATTGGCAGTGAACATGAACTTTGTTGGGTCTGGATTGGCTTTGCTGAAGCGAAAGATATCTCGCCAAACAGCAATGAGGTGGCTAACTGGAGATTCTTTTCCAGGGAGGAACTCGACAAGGAATTATCCCAGAACCCTGACAGCTACACACCGTGGATGAAAATGGAATGGGAACGCATCTTCAAGGATCACCAAGACCTCCTCAATCGCTAAACTTTCGCTGCCTTCATTGCGCTTCGTTACAATGTTTTGTTGTCTAAGCAACAGCATTGTGATTCCATAACCTGTCGCGAAAGGAGCAGCTAATGAAGACAGTAGGTGGATGTTATTGTGGCCAGATCAGATATACCTTTGAAGGCGACATCGCTGCACAGATGCAATGTCATTGTCGTGAGTGCCAGTACATTACTGGCGGGAACCCAAACGTTTTCATCATGGTCCCAGAGACAACATTCAGCTACGTCAAGGGAGAAGCCGCCAGCTTCAGTCGCCCGGACCTGGATAACCCAGTAACACGATTTTTCTGCCCTAATTGCGGCACTGCCATAGGAACCAAAGCTCCGGGTGCACCGGGGGCTATGGTACTTAAAGTGGGGACGCTGGATAACCCCGGTATTTTTAGTCCATCGGCCGCAATATTTACAAAAGACGCCCAACCCTTTCACCATATTCCCGATGGCGTTACAGGCTTTGAGGGGCTACCCGGTTAGCTAGGTATCGCCCGCAAAACTCAATTCTCAATACAAGGCCCACCAAGGTCAGCTGTCCTCGAAGACGAACTACCTAAGGAACCATCTTGAAAGACGCGCTGTATTCGAACACCTACAAGCATTATGTGCTGGGAGTCCTGGTTGTCGTTTACGTTTTTAATTTCATTGATCGACAGATTCTCGCGATACTCGCGCCTGCCATTAAGGACGAACTGCTACTTTCAGACACCCAGATAGGCGCACTCAGCGGGGTAGCCTTTGGTATTTTCTACGCTACTCTGGGCATTCCAATCGCCAGGCTAGCCGACCGGTACTCACGGGTAAGCATTATCTCAATTTGCTTGAGTATCTGGTCATTGATGACCGCCTTTTCGGGTCTTGCGACCAACTTTGTCCAATTACTGATCGCCAGAATCGGCGTTGGCATCGGTGAGGCCGGCGGCAGTCCGCCATCGCACTCCCTGTTGGCGGACTATTTTGCGCCCGGTAAAAGAGCGACGGCTCTGGGCATTTACGCGCTTGGCGTTCCCATAGGAATCCTTTTTGGTAATCTCGCCGGCGGGTGGATCGGTGAAATATTTGGTTGGCGGCAGGCATTCTTTCTGGTCGGCATACCTGGTGTCTTACTGGCTGTCATTCTTAAACTAACCGTCAAGGAACCACCCCGTGGTTATACAGAAGAAAAACCGACAGATACCAGCACCGTTCCGTTTCGAACCGTTCTAAAAACCATGTGGGGGTTCACATCGTTCAGGTATATCTGTCTGGGCGCTGGTACACAGGCGTTTGTGGGATATGGCGCCATCGCCTGGATGCCCTCTTTCCTGGTGCGCGCCCATGACCTGAGTATTGGTGAAGTTGGCACCGCGCTAGGCCTTATCATCGGTATATTTGGTGGCATTGGAACACTCTTAAGTGGTGTCATCGGAGACCGGCTTGGCGCAAAAGACGTTAAATACTACATGCTCGTACCTGCTTATGGGTTCCTGATCGCGGTTCCTGCAGGTGCAGCCGTCTTCCTGGTTGACGAACTTTATCTGGTGCTCGCGATTTACACGATTCCAGCTTTCATGGTGAACCTTTACACAGGACCAACCTTTGCGATGACTCAATCACTGGCGCCGCTGGCAATGCGAGCCGCAGCATCCGCCCTGTTGCTGTTTATGATCAATATTATTGGATTGGTTTTCGGCCCAACCACCGTGGGCATCATCAGCGACCTACTTCAATCCAGCATCCAGATGAACGATGTGGAATCCTTGCAAATGGCGCTACTTGCGTGCAACTTTGTCTACCTGTTGAGCTTCTACTACTACTTTCAAGCATCGCGGCACCTGGAAGCAAACTTAAACTCGAGTAAACAATAATGACAGCATTGACGGTTACCACTAAAAATTGGGTCAGAACAGTGACTATGGATCGGCCCGAGTCTCTGAATTCATTTAACGCAGACATGATCGATGAACTCTGTCATTCCTTTCTGGAAGCAGCGAGTGACGACTCCGTTCGCGTGCTCGTGCTGACCGGTGCCGGACGCGCTTTTTCGGCAGGAGCCGATCTAAAGTCCATGGGCACTGCGCCCGATCCTTCGAAGAAAGACCTGCGGGCGTTGATGCATTCAATTATCGACTTCCCAAAACCATTTATTACAGCCGCGAATGGCCTTGGTGTTGGCATCGGCATGACTATCCATGGCGTGGCTGACCTGGTGTTTATGGCAGAAAGCGCGAAATTCCGGGCTCCTTTTTCCTCTCTTGGACTGACTGCTGAAGCCGCCAGCACTTATACATTCAGCCGCCTGCTAGGCCATCAGAAGGCATCCTGGGCGCTATTATCCGGAGAGTGGTTCACAGCAAGGGAATGCCTCGCCATGGGCCTTGCGCTGCAAGTAATACCGGACGATAAACTGATGCAAATTGTCTATGAAAAAGCAGCGCAACTCGCCGCCCTGCCGCTTGCGTCACTCATGCAGACCAAAAAACTTATGGTAGCTCCTCACGTTGAAGCTATGAAATCGGCGGTCTACGAAGAAGCCGTCGGTCTCGAAAACCTTGCCGGGGGACCGGCTAATATCGAGGCGATTGACGCCTTTCTCAATAAACGCGATCCCGATTTCAGCAATAGCTGATTTCCCCTCTTGGGGTTCAGTCTTTACCTCTGCTAAACAGGGATCCCAGTTTAGACCTGATAGTCGTTTCCGCCTCTTCGCGCAAATATTGAGCAAGAGCGCTTTTGAGCGCATCTTTAACACTCACCATCAGCTGACCGGCGATCTTCTCGCCGACTTCGTCGGGCGTCAAACCGTTTTCAGGGGTTCCGATATTTCTGAGCTGCAATGTTTTCAGTTCAATCGACTGGTTACCAATCTGGTCACTGCGCAATTCCATCGTGCCATCTGAAAAATCGATCCGGCTAATGGCGAGTTTAATGTCGACCTCACTAGTCCCGGTATCGCTTACGTCATCCTGGGCATCAGATTCCGGCATACCCTCCATAAATTTCTGTACATTCGTGGTCGTACCTTTTTGTTCTGCCAGGACATGAACACCATCAATGCTAATTTCTTCTATCAGGTAGACCGGCCCAGTAAGGCTCGATGTATCAATAGCCACTGAAATGTTGTCCAGCGTAAATAATGGTTCGGTCGAGAAGCCGGGAGGATTGGCGACTGTTAGACCGTTCAAGGTTGCCTTGCCTTCGGCCAGATTGACCTTAACTTCTCTCACCCGTACCTGCGCATTAGTGACCTCGGTACCCACGTCTTCAATCAGACTTTGAACGATCCCGTCCAGATTCTGCATTAGGTAGTAACCAGCTCCTGCAACCGCAACAACCAGAACAACTACGAACCCTAAAATAATTTTGCTCACGTTGATCCTCATCTTTGTTAAATCACATTAATCATATCGTCATATGGATAGGATAACAGCGCCTAGGGGCTCTTCAAACGAGGTTTGGGTTCAATTCATAGATAAAGCTATACTTGTCCAAGGTTTACATCCCCACAACCAACGTCGAGATAAAAAATGATTGAATATCATAATCCTGAAGGATCTGTCGGTATCGAAGTGACACCCTATTCTCTGTCTGCTGCCATACAGGGTGCCAACTCTATTAGCGTCGGCTTCCTGGCGAATGGCTTTCCCGACTCTGAGAATTTCCTGCACGCACTCGAAGAGGCAATGCAGGAACTTGAACCCGGTATCGAGGTTCATTCCTATAACAAAGGCAATGCATCGGTACCTGCGAACGATGAACTACTGGGTACGATAAGCAATGAATGTCATGCCGTGGTGGCTGCATACGGGCATTGAGGATCCTGCACAACCGGCACCGTGCGTGACGGCGTAAATATTGCAAAATTAGGCATCCCGGCTGTATCACTGGTAACAGAAGAGTTCTGGCCACAGGGCGATTTCGTTGCGGAATCGCTCGGCATGCCAGACGTTCCAAGAGTGCGGCTACCACATCCGGTTGCAGGCACTGGGGTAAAAAATATGAGAAAGGTCGCTGCGGAAGTAGCACCTGCAGTGCTTAAAGCGTTAGAGGGAAACAATGGCTGATTTACTAACAGCTGCAGATGAGTCAGCTGCGCTGGAGGACCTGCATAGCAAAGGATTGACCGATGGCTTACCAGTGATTATCCCAACACCTACGCGCGTCAATCGGATGGTGCTTGCCTCGGGCCTTGAGGCAGATATGGTTCTGGGCACCATGGGGCCGGGCCACGGAATCGCAACAATAGAAAAGGTGGCTGTTGCCGCCGTCATGGCTGGTTGCCTGCCGGACTATATGCCGGTTGTGCTGGCTGCCGTAAAAGCCGTTATTGATCCAGTGTTTGACCTGACTGAGATGCAGGCGACCACGCATTGCACAGCACCGCTCATCATTGTGAATGGACCGGCCAGGCACAACTGTGGACCGATTTCATCCGGCTATGGTGCTTTAGGACCCGGCCATAGGGCAAACGCTTCCATTGGCCGCGCTTTGAGACTGACAATGATCAATATTGGCGGCGGGCGGCCTGGATCTTCTGATATGGCCCTGCTGGGTCACCCGGGAAAATTCACCTTCTGCCTGGCGGAAGACGAAGAGAACAGCCCCTTTCCACCTATGCATGTCGACCTTGGTTTCGACCCCGACGACAGTGTTGTTACCGTCATCGGCGCAGAAGCACCTCATTCGGTTCTTTATAGTGGCGACGGCGACGACCCGAAGGGTTATCTATCCTTGTTGGACATGCTGGCAATTGGCATTGCTAATGCTGCAACTAACAATGCGATACTAACCAAGGGTACAGCGACTATCGTGTTAAACCCCGAACATGCTGAAGTGTTAAACAAGGCAGGCCTGACCCGACAGGATATTGCTGAAGAAATACACCGACGCTCGACGATGGCACAGACAACAATCAACAAGCTCTCACCGGCGTTCGCAGGCAAGGACTCAGGCAATCGAGATGCATTTAGTGGCCCAGAACAACTGCTGATATTAATGTCCGGTGGCAGCGGCCTCTATTCAATGGTGATGCCATCCTGGTGTGCGGGGCCCCATAAAAACTCGGCATCCTGCATTAAAGTTGAATCGGAATTTTTCTGTGAAGTTCCAGGACTTGCAAACCCGGTAATCTAATCTCTAACCGAAATTTCAAAGGACACTCATGAGTAATTTTCCAACACCTTATGTTTCACACGACTTAACTGGTCAGGTTGCCTTAGTTACAGGCACGACTTCAGGGCTTGGCAGGCGCTTCGCCATTGTGCTGGCAGCCTGCGGGGCCAAAGTCGCGATCACTGGCCGGCGGGTTGAAAAGCTCGAAGAACTGGCGAAAGAGATACGCGCGTCAGGTGGTGTCTGTGAACCTATCCCTTTTGATATTACCAACACCGAAGAAATTACCCAGGTTGTCGACAAAGCGGAATCCGCACTTGGCCTGGTCGACATTCTCATCAATAACGCTGGAATTCCGGATGCCCAAAGAGCACACAAAATGAGCAACGAATTTATTGATTCGATGTTCGATACCAACCTGGTTGGCCCCTTTAAGCTATCGTGTGAAATCGCTCGACGACTGATTGCCGCTAAGCAGCCAGGCCGCATGATCAATATTTCATCTGTCGGTGGTTTCAGCTACGGCGGAAACGGTGCGGCGCTGTACTCCATCACTAAATCTGCCATCGTGCGGATGACCGAAGTGCTGGCGGTTGAATGGGCAAGGAACAACATCAACGTCAACGCCATCGCGCCGGGTGCATTTTCGTCAGAGATGATGGATGGCATGCTCGAGCGGATGGGTGATATTGCTCAACACTTCCCACGCAAGCGGATCGGAGATCCGGCGCAGATGGATTCCACCCTGCTCTACTTTCTCTCTCCCGCATCTGAATTTGTGACCGGCACTTATATTAAAATCGATGATGGCCAGGGCGGGCGTTAGGCGCCCCTTTAGGGCAGGAACCAGCAGGACTATACAAAGGGGATAATCTTCTCTGCAATAGTCTCCAGCACCTCAAATCGAGGATCGAATGAAGGCAGGTTCATTACCTGGTTAAGGCCAGCCTCATTTAATGAACATAGTTTGTCGATCAACTCTTCCTGTGTGCCAATCAGGCAAGTCGCCTGCAACAACTCTTTGGTCAGGAACTGCTGCTCCTCTGGAATAACCCAGCAATTGTGACCAAGGTGAATACGCTGGTGCCGGCGGTCGTCGGGAAACTCTGACAGCAAACTTGTGTACTCTTCCCAGACACTCGCCACTGCATTGGGCGGCTGATAACCAAAATTTCTCCATTGATCGTAAGCATAATGCAGCGATGCCATCGCCATGGCGCCGCACTCGTGCTTGATTCGAGCGGAATCGGTCGCCTCACCTTCTTCCTTAACTATCATCGCGGTGAGTGCCGTTGTGTAAAAACTGTCACGGCTGAATCCTGCAGGCGCGTCCTTCTCCACCATGGACCAGATGTTTTCCATCATCGCTGCACTGCCCGGAAAAGCCAGCACAGCACCATCTCCGTATCGACCCGCTAGCGCTATCGATCTGGGGCCAAAACCAGAGACATACATGGGGATAGTGTCTTCGAAATTTACAAAACCTTTATCTGGCATGACGTGTCGAATGGGTATTTCAGTTTCACCCGAAGACATCATGGCCTCTTCGCCGCGCAAAAGTGGCTTCAACTCCTGCAGGTAAGATTCAAATTCTTTAATACGGTGCGGGGGTAATCCCATGATTCGCATGGCTGTGTTTCCCGCGCCGACGCCAAAAAAGGTGCGCCCGGGTGCAATCGCGTTGATGGTGGCGATACCCGCGGCGTTGACGGCTGCTGGCCTTGTACCCGTTATCGCGACACCGGTTCCCAGCTTGATGGTTGACGTTCGATCCGCCGCCAGAGCCAGTGCCGCATAGCAGTCTGACCAAATCATCTGGCTGTCAGCCAACCAGGCATGACTGTATCCAAGCTCCTCTGCGCGAACAACGTAACCTATATCGCCCACATGGCTTGGGACGCATATTCCAATATCCATAGACACAATTAATCGACCTCGCTATCGCATATGCTATATTCAGAACAAAGAGCATAAACTGTTAATTGAATGGTAAGCATAACCGACATCGACGTGCCACGCAGAAAGCCACGCAGAAAGCCACGCAGAAAGCCCTGCAGGGAACCTCGCAGCAAGCCCCTCTGGAGCCAGCCTGGTTCCAGGACGGCGTTCTCGACGATAGATTCTGGCGCCAACCCAGATGCTTTGCTGCTAACCGCGCTGCCCTCAGTCGGATTGACCGCAACAGGAATCGTCAACACAGCAGTCCCATTTTGCCGGAGTGTTGCCGGTGGCGTATACCAAACTCACGATAGTTTCTTCTAGACACGCGCAGCTTGTACCAGTCTCTTTCCCAGTCGGCCGCTGACTTCTTTTCGTCGGCTCAACCTGAAGCACACCGGATTTTCCACGGTCGCGGGCAGCTTTTTGAAGGGCTGGAACACTTATCCGTTGATTGGTATTCACCCGTTGTTCTCATCACGACCTACGAAGAGATCGACGACCTCGATAAGCTGACCGATTCAATCACCCGGCACGACACCCACTCGCAAATTGAATCCGTGATGCTGCAGTACCGCAAGCGCAGAGGTACGCCGACACAATGCCTTTACAAAAACCCAATTAACCACTGCATCGTCGAAGAACACGGGCTGAAATATGAGGTTCAACCAGGCGTCAACCAAAATGCCGGGCTCTTTTTAGACATGCGCCCTCTACGCCATTGGCTTTCCCAGAACTCGAGTGGCAAGAATGTTCTTAACCTGTTTGCGTACACCTGTTCACTATCTGTCGCTGCGCTTGCGTCAGGCGCGCGTCAGGTCGTCAATGTAGACATGAGCAAACCGAGCATTACTTGGGGCGCGCGCAACCATGCCTTAAACGATCAGGAGCCGCGATCCGTTAAGTCGGTGCCCCACAACCTGTTCCGTTCCTGGGGCAAGATCAAACAATTCGGCCGGTATGACACGATCATCATAGACCCTCCGACGCGCCAAAGAGGCAGCTTTGACGTAGAAAAAAACTATGGCGCGGTCCTCAAGAAACTGAAATCGCTGGCGGCGGAAAAGGCAGACATTATTGCGACTGTTAACAGTCCTTACCTGACAGACGATTTCCTGATTAACCAGTTTGCCCGACATGCACCGCAATGCCGTTTTAGGAGAATGATGCCGGGATCAGAAGAGTTTCCAGATAAGTTTCCCGAGCGGGCGATCAAAATTTATCACTTTTCCGCAAACTAGCTGTCTTCTGAAGGTTGTGTTGCTAATTTATCGAACCCGTCATGGAGATAGCTTCACTTCTAACTCAATTATCAAACGGGGAGTTCCCATCGCAGTGTATATTTCCCCTTACAAAAACAAACGAGCGCGATACCCATGAAACCCATTACCTGCATAGATGATTTACAAGACGCACATAAGCGTCGTGTACCGCGGATGTTCTACGACTACGTAGATTCCGGCTCCTGGTCTGAATCAACTTATCGAGACAATCAAAAAGCATTCA
>JABGVY010000051.1 GCA_018645845.1 Gammaproteobacteria bacterium
CCCAAGCGCGCTTTACCAACCTGATTCACTTTGAGGTGATGGAGAAAGGTGGCCACTTCGCGGCCTTTGAACGTCCCCTGGCACTGACCGACCAGATACGGAGCTGTTTCAGGCAACTTCGCTAAAGAGACGGTTCCTTCATAACATGCTCCAACGAGCTATCGGGGCTGGCCTGAATACATTTCAATAATGTCCTAATAAGATTATATTGTGGCCATATTGCACCTTTATAGCCCCCTCCTTTGTTGCTAATTTTGCGCCTTTAAATGATGGCCCAGTTCAATGACTACAGTTACCTTTGTTCAGTTTTCCGGCGAGACCAAAACCGTTGATGGGGACAATGGTGATTCGGTCATGAAAATCGCGCTCGACAACCTCGTTCCTGGCATTGACGCCGACTGCGGTGGCGAGTGCTCCTGCGCCACTTGCCACGTACTTATTGAAAGCGAATGGATGAGCCGGGTTGGCACGGCTGATGACCAGGAAAACGCAATGCTCGACCTGAACCCTGACCGGGAACCGAATTCACGTCTCTCATGCCAGATCGCCGTGACTGATGAACTCAATGGTCTTGTCGTAAACCTGCCGGAATTCCAGTACTAGCGGACACAACGCCCACCCAGAGGTAGGATCCAGATATGAGCGATGCCATCCGCACCAGCAAAGAACTTGTTGTAGACCCTTATTCGATCCCGCTTGACGGGAATTTTAATGTCGCTCAATCGCATCTATTCGAACAGAACGCTCACTGGGCCTATTTCGAACGACTCAGAAAAGAAGCCCCTGTACATTTCTGTGAGGAGAGTGAGTTTGGCCCGTATTGGTCGATCACTCGCTTCGAAGACATCATGCAGGTCGACACAAATCACAAGGTGTTTTCTTCCGAAGGCGGCATCACTCTCGGTGACCAGGATGAAGATTTCACCCTGCCAATGTTCATTGCGATGGACCCGCCAAAACACGATGACCAGAGAAAGGTCGTCAGCCCGGTGGTTGCACCGATAAACCTGGTCAAGCTGGAATCAACCATACGAGCTCGCGCAGCAAATTTGCTTGACGCATTACCTGTCGGTGAAGAAATTGATTGGGTAGACAGAATCTCCATCGAACTGACCACGCAAATGCTGGCAACCCTTTTCGATTTTCCATTCGAGCAGCGCCGAAAATTAACTCGCTGGTCCGACGTCGCAACAGCCAACCTTGAGCAGGGAATTATCGAATCGGAGGACCAACGCCGCGAGGAGCTTATTGAATGCCTAACAACCTTTACAGAAATTTTTAAAGAGCGACAGCAAACACCAGGCGACAATGACCTGATTACTATGCTCGCTCATGGCGAAACCACGAAAGACATGCTTGAGCGTCCAATGGAGTTTCTTGGCAATCTAATTCTCCTGATTGTTGGCGGGAACGACACCACCCGTAATTCAATCTCCGGGGGTATTCTTGCACTTAATCAGCACCCGGATGAGTACCAGAAACTCAGGGAAAACCCAGGACTTATTGCGAGCATGGTACCAGAGATCATCCGCTGGCAGACGCCACTTGCCCATATGCGCAGACGCGCCCTGGAAGATACTGTTATCGGAGGGAAAACCATTAAGAAAGGCGACAAGGTCGTCATGTGGTATGTATCAGGGAATCGGGACGAATCTGCGATTGAGACGCCCGATAAATTTATCATCGACCGAGCCAAGCCACGACAGCACTTGTCTTTCGGTTTCGGCATCCACCGCTGTATGGGCAACAGGCTGGCAGAAATGCAATTACGGATTGTCTGGGAAGAGATTCTGAAGCGCTTTGACACTGTTGAGGTGGTCGGCGCCCCCGCCTATATCCGGAGTCCGTTCGTTAAGGGTTACGCGCACTTACCCGTCGTGTTACATAAAAAGTAGCTAGAACCTAAGCCTTGGCACCAGAGCAGGCGTATTGGCGCGATACGTCTGATAGGCTGGGTCCTTACCCCACCGCTTATTAGCCTGAAATTCGAGCATTCTAATTCCCGAAACTTTGATCAGCAGGAAGCACACGAATACCGGCGATATCAAGGTCGCGTACTGCCAGCCACTCAGTACCGGCAACGCCAGAATGGATATACCCACCCACAGAATAATTTCTCCCAGGTAGTTAGGGTGCCGGGAGTAATGCCACAGTCCCCCAGTGATATATTCACCGGGATGTTCCTTTTTAAATTTGGACTTCTGTTTATCGGCCACCACTTCGACCACAAAACCAACAATCCAAAGGGCCAGACCGCACGCTCCCGCTAGCCCGAACGGTTTGAGTTCATCCGCCGTCATAGCCGCGAGCCCCGCCGCAAGGGTGACCGAGACCCACAATCCCTGGATCGTCCACGTCATTAGGAACTGTAAGAAGTCCGGCTTAATGGAGCGAAAACGCTTGTCTTCGCCGTCCGCTGATACTCGAGTGAATAGGAAGGTGCCCAACCGGCACGCCCAAATGATTACCAATCCTCCGATAATGAGCGATCGGGGGTCGCCCGCCCCGGAAAGATACAACGCGCCCACGACCAGCGAAATGTAGGTCAGGCTGCCGGCCAGATCAAAATACCGCTCCGTCTGGAACACATAGGCCGGGATAAACAACAACCACTGAACCAAGAACGCGATACCACAGCAAAGCGCGAACACTGGAAGCCCCATCCACAGCGCCCCGTTCTGGCTGCCCGCAAGGGCGATGAGCCCGCCGACCGCCAAAGAAGCCAATATACCCGCTATCCACACCAGCTTTTTGTTCATCTTTTCTTCCAGATTTATGGGAATTTACGCCGTTGCCGGCAAATCAGATCATTTCTCCGGTAGACGCTTCATGCCCAGTGTTGGAGGTATCACCCTATTCTCATGATCACACCATTCAACAGCAACCAACGCATTCTTCTGGCACCTATCAGTGTTCGGCGAGATACACTGGCAGATGACCTCCATCCCCCTCGAATTAGTAGCCGACCAGACCCTCGACTACCGAATCAATCAAATCTATATGTTGCTTAACCCTGAAATCGGCAACCACCCTCCTGGCTATCTTTTTATCCGGGGTTATGAGGAAAGTTACTCTTCGGACACCCAGACCCAGCGGCCCGTTAACGCCATAAGCTCTGATCACTTTTTTCTGTCGGTCATCGAGCAATGGGAAAGGCAAGTCGTACCGTTGGCGAAAACGATTGTGGCTGGATCGCCCCTGGGGGCTTACACCGACGACATTGACACTCATGGCTCGAAGGTCGTCGTGACGGTCACGCATTTCGCAGGCTTCTGTCGTGCACACAGACGTAAAATCCGCGGGATAGAAATACAGAACCAGTAGTCCCTCTGCTAAAAGGTCATCTAGCGTAACAACAACACCCTCTTCGTTTGTCAGATCAAAGTCTGGTGCCGTATCTCCTACATCAAGCATTGTCCTCATCCCAAGATTTTTCTTTTGGTGAACTGCGCAAACACCAGCCCTAGTGGCGCGGATACTTATTCAAATCTGAACACACCCTGATCAATCACGACATCACCGTCCTGGTTGGTTGTCCTGAACAGCGCTTCACTACCATCCACCCACATCGACACGGTCAGGGTGTCACCCGGGATAACAGGCTTCGAAAATCGCGCATTCATGGATTTGAATCGACCCGCATCGCCATCACAGAGCGCATTTAGTAATCCACGACCGGTGAATCCGTAAGTACAGAGCCCGTGCAGAATCGGTTTTTCAAACCCTCCCATAGCTGCAAAAGAAGGATCTGAATGCAACGGGTTCCGATCACCGGACAATCGGTAAGTCAACGCCTGGTCTTCTCGTGTTGTATAGCTCACCTGTCGATCCGGAGCACGATCCGGAAACTGGATTTTTTCAGAAGGACCCCTGTCACCGCCCCAGCCCCCTTCGCCTCGACAAAAAAGCGAAGTGCGGGTTCTAAGCAGGACTTCTCCCGTCGCAATATTTTTAGACTCAGAAGTAAATTCGAGGACCGCCGCACTCCCCTTATCGTAGATGGCCGTACACTCGCCCACACTTTCGATCTCACCCTCTGCGGGGATTTCACTCAGTAACTCAATGCCTTGCTCTCCATGTACCATCAACGCAGGATTGAACGAGCCCACTTCCCGCATCGGTATCCCGCCACCACCAACAATCACCGCAAAGGTGGGAAATACTTTTTGGTCGGTGTCCTTTGTGTTCTCTGTCGTATATTGCAACTCGTCTGTCCCTGCCCCAATGCCGACGGCATACAACAGGGCATCTTTCGACGTCCAGTTTCTTCGTGATGGTTGACCCTTTACACCAACAGCTTCAGGATTGATTGGCATGATAACTCCTCATTTTTTCATGAACTTGTTGAACACTTGCGCGATAATACACCAATCTTAATGACCCAGGGTTGAGTCATGGCAATTTATGAGGCAATGCGTACGATATTCGCCGCGTCGACGGGCATCGGCAATCCGGTCAAACAACTGAAAACTCCGAGGCCAAACCCCAGAGAGGATTGCACCTTTACCGACACTTTCGCGGGAGTCCGGTTTGGCGGATAACTCACAGAACAACAAGATAGAAGTAGTAGTCTGCGCGCTTTATCATTTTGTTGCTATTGATGATGACGAGGCGCTCCAACAATCGCTACTAAGTCTACTGAAAGACAAAGGCATTAAGGGAACACTGCTGATTGCTGCAGAAGGAATCAACGGGACAGTCGCAGGCACCTCGGAAAGTATAAGTAGCCTGCAGGCTTTCCTTGCGAGCGATGGCCGCTTCGACGGCATCGCGTACAAGTTATCTACTGCAGAGGAAATGCCCTTCCCACGTACCCGGGTCAAACTCAAGAAAGAAATCGTCACGATGGGTATAACCGATATCGACCCCCGACAAATTGTAGGTACCTACGTAAAAGCAGAGGAATGGAACGAACTGATATCAGATCCCGAAGTCACTGTGATTGACACCCGAAACGAATACGAGGTGCTGATAGGCACGTTCGAGAATGCTATAAATCCGCACACAGAGTCATTCCGGGAATTCCCCGAATTCGCGGAATCCGAATTGAGTCCCGACAGGCATAAGAAGGTCGCCATGTTTTGCACTGGCGGGATCAGGTGCGAAAAATCAACCGCCTTCCTGAAGTCCAAAGGGTTTGATGAGGTCTATCACTTGGAAGGCGGCATCCTTAAATATCTTGAAGATATTCCCAAGGAAGAATCACTCTGGCAAGGGGAGTGCTTTGTCTTCGATAACCGCGTCACCGTCGACCATGACCTGAAGCCTGGCTCCTATGACCAGTGCCATGCATGCAGGATGCCGATCAGCGATACAGACAAAAAAAGCAATGCCTACGTCAGGGGCGTCAGCTGTTCACATTGTATCGACAGCAAAACAGATGCGGACCGCGCAAGGTTTCGCGAACGGCAGAAGCAAATCCAGTTAGCGAAAGAGCGAGGTGAGGACCATATCGGAGGGGACGCCTCTTCTGCCCAGGCCCAAAGGGCAATGCTGAAAAAAGAGGCCCGTGAGGCTCAGCGCGAAAAAGCAGAACAGGACGAACCAGAACAGTAACTATTATTGTTACTATTATCGTAACTGGGCTCAGCGATGCTGAGCCCAATTGTCTTTCTGTCTACCACTTGTCGTAATGGATAATAGTTGAAGGGTCAGGGCGATTTGCACGCTTGAAATCAGTCCCCTTGGTATAACCAACAGGCAACAGGGCCACCTGCAGAACGTCATCAGGAATACCCAACAATTCAGCAGCTTCTTTTTCATGAAATAGATGCAGCGAGGTCAGGCAGGAACCCAGGCCACGGGCCCGCAGCGCTAACTGAAAACTCCACACCGCAGGAAAAATAGATCCCATCATTGCCGCAATACCCATGAGGGGCGTACCTTCCGGTGGCCGCCCTTGCAGGCAAGGAATAACATGAACCGGGGCATTCTGGAGGTTCTCTGCGAGAAATACGGCAGATTCGAGCACTCGTGCTGTTTGTGCGTCTCCCGATTCAGCCGCCTTGCGACCTTCTTCCGCCAGATAAATATCAGCCATTTTCTTGTAGAGTTCTGCAAGGCCCGCGCGTTTTTCCGCGTCCTCGATGATCAGCCAACGCCAGCCCTGGGAGTTTGTTCCGGTGGGCGCTTGCTGCGATAGCCCGATACATTCTTCTATGACATCTCTGGGGACTGCCCGATCGAAATCCAGTCTCTTCCTGACAGCACGAGTCGTTGCGAGCAGTTCATCTGTTTGGTTTAAATCAAATTCCACATTGTTCTCCGGTTAGATTGGTTCTTTATGTCGTTTTCCTTCGAGTTGAAAGACTCTCACGTTTGACCTCACGCCCCCATGGCTCCCCTTAAACTTCATGATATTCTATTTCCATCCTATTTTCGTCAATACACTCTTCGCATGCGGGCCCCCTGTCAGTTTTACCGTAAATAGGCCGCACAGGCACATTAAAGCGTGTTCTTCAGCCATGCCCCCCAGCAAGGCCATTGCCGGTTCTCCCTATCACCGAGCGAACGAAACCTGAGCAATACCAAAGCCAGCAAAAAGCTGGCCGCGAGCATTGCATATCATATTCATCCTTGTAAAGTTGAGACGATCGAGGACGTGCTTAATGGATGACGACATCAGGAACAGGTTCGCGCGGCTGGCGGCCCAACGAGACGCTGACATCAGATTGGATGAAGCAGCGCTGTTAATCGCAGCTGAAGCAGAACAGGACATCTCTGTCGAGCACTACCTGAGCGAGCTCGACGATCTCGCCGTCAGGTTTAAGTCTGACGACCGTTTCCACACGCATCTTGGTATTCCCGTATCCGCCCTGGTGAATTACATCCATGATGACCTTGGATTCAGCGGAAATGTCACCGACTACTACGACCCTGCCAACAGTTACCTGAACAGGGTTATTGATTACAAACATGGCATTCCGATCAGTCTTGCGCTGGTACATATTGCGATCGGTTCACGACTGGGCATTCCAGTCAGTGGCATTTCGTTTCCGGGAAATTTCCTTGTGCAGTACGGTGGCAGGAGCGGCACTATTGTTGATCCGTTTTCTGGCCGTGAACTCAGTCGAGCTGACTGCCAGAACATGTTGAGACAGATTGCTGGCCCAAGGGCGACGTTAAAGGAAGAGTATTTTAGCCCGGCTTCACCACGAGATGTCCTGATCCGCATGCTGGACAACCTGAAACAGATTTTCTGGCGACAAAAATCCTGGGAAGAAAGCAAGGCATGTATCGACCGCCAGCTCTTGCTGTTTCCGGAACGTGATGAGTTTAACGTGCAACTAGGCGCAGTGTATGAAATGCAGGGCAACGTCACACTCGCGCAATACACCTATACACAGGTCCTGCAGAGTGCGTCAGATGATCAGCTAAAGAAACTCGCGTCCAAGCGGCTCCTGGCACTGGTCAGTGATTCCAAAACTATCCACTGACGGGTCAGGAGAGTAGCTCAAGAGCGCTGGCCGCTCTTCTTGCAACACCCGCTTTTTGCTTCTCGAGATCTACGTCCGTGTCCTCCCCCATCGCACCCACAAGATATCGCTTGTAAACACCCTGACCAATTGCGGCCAGGCGCCAATGGGAAAAAGCACGATAGTAATTGATTCCGGACAAATCTCTACCGGTGGCTTTCTCATAAATTTCAGCGATTTTTTCTCTGGTAATGAAACCACCCGCTGCAGATGGCGACTGGTCGCCTTCACCAGGCTCCAGAACTTCCTCAAGTGTCACCCAGTTATTCATCAGATAACCTACATCTGCCAACGGGTCCCCTAAGGTGCAAAGCTCCCAGTCCAGAATTGCTTTTACCTTGCCATCCGCAACGATCATATTGCCTAACCGGAAATCACCGTGGACGATAGTTGCACCAATTTGCTCAGGCATGCGGTCAGCCAGCAAACGGCAGCTTTCTTCCATTTCGGGAATATCGTGGGTCTTCGCGGCTTCCCATTGCTTGGTCCACCTTTTGATTTGGCGTGCCAGGTACGCTTCTTTACGGCCCAAATCGCCAAGGCCAACATCATCGGGATTAATCGCGTGGAGCTTGCAGAGAATATCCACAACATCTTCACCAATCGGTATCCTTGAAGCTTCTGGCAATGTCGCTGCTATTACTGAGTCATTCAGGACAAGACCATCGATAAACTCCATCACATAGAAGTCAGCCTCGTTGACGGAATTGTCTTTACACAGGCCATGGTTTGCAGGAACGGGCACATCAGAGTTCTTCAGAGCATCAATGATTTTATGTTCCCTGCCCATATCATGAGCAGACTCAAGAACATGCCCAAGTGGAGGGCGCCTCAATACGTAGGCGTTCCCGGCAACATCCTCACACCGAAAGGTAAGGTTTGAGTGCCCGCCCGCTATCAGTGAAAAACTGAGCGGTGGTTTGATCTCAGGGATTCGCTCAACCAACCACCTTGTCACCTTTTCAACGTTAATGCCTTCGACCACGACAACTTCCTCCTGAATCTAATCCCTGCCTCAAATCCTTTATTCAAGGCAATGAAACCGAGGGTATCAGTATTGTGCTAACTTGTCCCTGCCCACGAGAAGAGAGGAATATTGACACGTAATGAAAACGATTCGCTGCCACCAAATCAATGACGACATATCAACGGTCAGCCTGGACGAAATAGACATCGCGCCACCCGGCGCTGGCGAAGTCCAGATTAGGGTGATGGCCTGCTCAGTTAACTTTCCCGACGTCTTGATGATCCAGGGCAAGTACCAGTTCTCCCCCCCATTACCATTCGCGCCCGGCGGTGAATTTGCAGGTGAGGTCGTTGCTGTTGGACCTGGTGTCGATCAGTTTAAGGTCGGGGACAGGGCAGTAGCGGGAACGCGATATGGCGGTTTTAGTGAGTTGGTCAACGCAGAGGTACAGTCGGTCAAACCCATCCCTTCGGGGATCAGTTTCGAAAAAGCAGCCGCCTATCAGACGGCTTACCTGACAGCCTACGTCGCACTTACCATTAGAGGAAATCTAAAAGCTGGTGAAACCCTGCTGGTTCACGGCGCGACCGGGGGCGTTGGCCTGGCTGCCGTCGATCTTGGCAAACACCTTGGCGCAACGGTTATCGCAACCGGCGGCACGGACGAAAAGCTTGCTGTGGTGAAGGCCCGGGGCGCCGACCATGTCATCAATTATACGTTGCCTGACGATTCGCTCGGCGGGTTCCGGGAAAAGGTTAAGGGTCTGACGGATGGACTCGGTGCCGATGTGGTTTTTGATCCCGTCGGCGGAAGCGTGTTTGATGAAAGCATGCGTTGCATCAACTGGAACGGAAGAATATTAACTATCGGATTTACATCCGGGGTTTGGCCAAAAGCTGCTGTGAACCATATTCTTATAAAACAAATCAGCGTCATAGGAGTTCGCGCAGGTGAAATCGGACGCCGAGACCCCGAGTTGGGTGAGAGAACCCGCAGGGAGCTGTACCAATTATTGGAAAACGGCGATATTGATCCCCACATCTGTGCCGCTTTCCCGTTAGAGAAAGCTGTCGACGCTATGAAGATGCTGACGGACAGAAAAGTTGTGGGCAAAGTTATCATTAGCGCAAATGGTTATACGCCTAGCTAAGACTCTCCGGCAAAAACCACCTTATTCTGGATCAGGGACTCGATATCCTTTTCAGTGAAACCATGGTCCAGAAGAATTTTTCGTGAGTGCTCCCCATAAAGCGGTGGATCAATTGCCGGCTTACAGACTTCACCCGATATCCTGATCGGGTTTGCGATGGTCCATTCAAACTCAGGATCATCCGATTCAGTTTTAATGACCACGCCGTTTTCAATCAGGTGAGCGTCCTGCACGACATCCGTCAGCCCATCAATGACACCAAAGGTCAGTTCGAACTTGTCGAGTGCCAGGCTCACGTCCTTCAGGTTCATTGCGCCAATCGTCTCGGCAATAATCTCTTTCAGCTCATCACGATGGCGCATCAAGGTACGCATATCCTGGAACCGACTATCTTCCAGCCATTCAGGATGCCCGAGAGCATTCGCAAACTCCGGCCATTCCTTGGGCGGATTAGTAAACACAAGAATGACGAATCGCCTGTCCCTGGTCTCGTATACCATGGCGAAAGGGCTTCTGGTACTTTTGTCCAGAAACCTACCCAAATCATACCCAGAGATGGCCCCCTGCAGGCTCATACCATTCGCCCAACAGCCACTCGCGATAAGCGAAGTTTCAACAAAGCTGCCCTCTCCCTCTTTCTCCCGTTTAAACAGCGCCATCATTACCCCGGCGAACAGCGACATTGCGGTTGAATGATCTCCGACCCCTCCTGCCGGAAACACAGGAGGTGCACCCTTAGGCTTCATCAGCTGCATGATCCCAGTCCTGGCAAACCATGCGGTAGAGTCATATCCGCGACGCTTCTTGTCCGGCCCAAGGTTTCCATAACCCGTCAGCTGGGCAACAATAAGGCGAGGGAATCGAACGTGAAGGGCTTCATAGCTCATTGCATACTTTTCAAGCTGGTCATTCCGAAAATTGGTGACCAGCACGTCCGTATCATCGAGCAGTTTCATCAGCACCTCATGGCCCTCATCCGTCGTGATATCCAATGACATCCCCAGCTTATTGCGAGAAGTCAGCTGCCAGTTATAGTCTGTCTTCCAATTGCCGTGCAGGCGCCGGTAGCCATCCCCACCGGGAGGTTCGATCTTGATAACTTCTGCGCCGTAGTCCGCCATCAACGTCGCTGCGCCTGGTGCTGCCAGAAAACTGGCAAGGTCGATGACCTTTATACCTTCCAATAAATATGTCACTTCTAGTCCTCGCGTTTACCCGGAATCACTCTGAAAAAAATACAAAATTTGCAACCGGTGAAGAGAATCCCTATCTTACCCAATCTTTGAAGTTCGCGGAGCCGACGATGTACGATATTTATAAGGAAACCTGGGATGCTCTCGTCGCCGAGGGAGCCCCCTTTCATTACAAGGAAATCGAGGTTCGTGGTTCCCCCATGCGGGTCTATTCAGAGGCCCCACCCAGCCTGCGCGAAATCTGGTTGGCCGCGGCAGCGCATGCCGCTAATGACTACCTGGTCTTCCGTGAGGAACGCTGGACCTATGCAGATGCGCAACGTGAAGCCGCTTCAATCGCAAACTGGCTTCGCAATGAGGGTGTTAAGCCTGGAGACAGGGTAGCGATAGCGCTTCGAAACTACCCTGAATGGTTACTTATTTACTGGGCATGTGTTGCCACAGGTGTCACTGTCGTTGGCATGAATGCCTGGTGGGTCGAAAATGAAATGGCCTATGCCCTGAAAGACTCCATACCGAAGGTGCTATTCTGCGATCAAGAGCGTCTGGCTCGTTACCTCAATATACGGAATGAGTTTCCAGATATCACTACCGTCGGAGTAAGGCTCCCTAATGCTGCAGGCGATGTCATCAACTATTCCGAGGTCACCGCTACCGGCGGTGATCTGCCTGAAGTGAATGTGGATCCTGATACCGATGCCTGTATATTTTATACTTCCGGGACAACCGGCTATCCAAAAGGCGCACAATTAACCCACCGTGGATGCGTACACAATATCATGAA
>JABGVY010000106.1 GCA_018645845.1 Gammaproteobacteria bacterium
ATTGTGAAAGAGGTATCACTAGCTTCCTTTAAATACGGGTTTTCGTTTTTCTTTAAACGCCGCGCGCCCTTCCTTGTAGTCGTCACTGTCGAAACATGCATCGATCATCATTGATATAGACTCTAGGTCCCGGCTCGAAGGGTCCTTGACCACTTCGTTAATAGCCGCCTTCGCAGCCTTGACGGTAAGCGGCGCGTTGGCAGTAATCAGCGCGGCGTAATCTCTCACCGCACCTTCAAGCTCATCAATTTCACAAACCCGATTCACCAGGCCCATGTGGAAGGCCTCATCTGCCGCCATAAACCTCGCAGAGAACATAATGTCTTTTGCCTGCGACGAACCAACCAATTCAGTGAGACGCTTGAGCCCTTCATACTCGTATCCAAGGCCGAGCTTCGCAGCCGGAATGCCAAAAGTCGAATCCGGCGTCGCAAAACGAACATCAGCGCTGAGTGCGGTCGCAAGGCCGCCACCGATGCAAAAACCCTGGATCATTGCAATCAGCGGCTTATCCAACTTAACCAACCACCGGTTAGCGTTGGCTGCAACCTTACCGTAGGACTCTTTCTGCGCGGCGCTGCCACGTTTCGAATCGAACTCCGAAATATCTGCGCCTGACACAAAAGCTTTATCACCAGCCCCCTTCATTACCACGACTCTTACCTGGCCATCATGCTGGAAGGCTTCCATGATAGTCGCCAGCCCCTCCCACATTTCAAGTGAAATCGCGTTGCGGCGCTCGGGGCTATTGAATGTCACCCAGCCAATTCCATCTTCCACCTGCGCCAACATTTTTTCGGTTTTTAGTTCCATCGTTTGCTCTTTCTAAATAGCACCAGCTTGCCTTAGCCGGTTAATGTCTTCTGCATTGAAACCCATCTCGGTCAGGACTTCATCAGTGTGTTCACCAAGAACAGGCCCAGGACGTTCGAAATGATCGCCGACAGGGAAAGTACTCATATTAATTGGAGAGCGAACAAGGTCGAATTCGCCTATCTCCTCGCGCCTGGTTGTGCGACGCATCTTTAGTGTACGAACATGCTCATCCTCAAATGCCTCAGCAATATCGTATATCGGCCCACACGGACACCCGGCATCATTGGCTAGCTCCACTAGCTCAGCCGTCATCATGCCGGCCGTGACCCCGTTGATCAATCGCCACAGCTCATGGCGATTAGCGATCCGCCCTCTGGCGTTCCTGAACATTTCATTCTCGGCGAGTTCCGGCTGTCCTACAGCCGCTGTAAACGCACCAAACATCTTGTTAGTGCTCGCCGCCAGATTGACCATGCCATCTAAGGTATGAAAAACACCCATCGGAGAATTTGTCGGATGATTGTTACCCTCCTGGCCTGGAACTTCACCGGCCATAGTGTACCTCGCACCCTGAAAATCCAGTTTGCTTAGCATCGACTCAAGCAGGGAAGTATGAACCCAGCTTCCTTCCCCGGTTTTCTCCCTGTGAAGCAGCGCCATAAGTACCCCCTGCCCCAGAAACATACCAGCGGATGTATCACTGATGGCAATACCGACACGCATCGGGCCTTCTCCTGGCTGCCCTGTAACAGACATAAGACCACTCATGCCCTGCACCACCTGGTCTACTCCCGGGCGTTCACTATAAGGGCCATCCTGACCAAACCCGGATACACTGGCATAGACGATGCCGGGGTTAACCTTTTTTACAGCCTCGTAGTCGATACCCAGCCGATATTTCACATCCTTTCGGAAATTCTCTACCACCACATCGGCCTTCGCCGCCAGCTTTAAAAACAAAGCGTGCCCATCAGCGGACTTTAGGTTAATCGTCATACCGCGTTTATTGCGGTGGAGGTTCTGTGAATCAGGGCTCAGCCGGCCACCGGTAACATCGGTGAGCCCGGCATCAGGTGGTGGTTCAATTCGGATAACGTTTGCGCCCCAGTCTGCAAGCAGTCTGACCGCGGTGGGGCCGGCTCGCGCAATGGTGAGGTCCAGGACAGTGTAGTCAGATAGAGGGAG
>JABGVY010000050.1 GCA_018645845.1 Gammaproteobacteria bacterium
CTTCTACATCGATGAAGTATTCGTCAAAATCACCGGCAAGCAGCATTATCTGTGGAGGGCTACTCGTCAGACCGCTACACGCTTTCATCAAACAAGCAGGCAACCGATCTAATTCGATACTCAGACTTTCGATCAAAAAGCCCTGTTATAATTCCTATCCTCGTAGGGTGTTGTCAGGCTGAGAGTGGTTTGATTAAACAAGCGATTTACAGGCAACTACCTTTCACTGCCCCGTCTCATAACAGGAGAAGTTGAAGAAGGTCTCGTTAACGGTATCCCCCTCCGGTTCAGTAGCACCCAGGGTGAGTGGTAATATCGGGCAGTCCACAGTCAGAACCGCCCACTGTAATTTCGAGATCATTTTTTTCAGTTATCTGATCGAGCGCATCTTTTTACGCGCACTACCCCTGGGAGTTTCGTGTTCATTCTGTATGTCGGCCAGTGTGAGCCCTTGGAGCTTTCCTTCAAGTTCCGCCAATGAGAGTTCACCAACGCGCTGGTAGTTGCCTTCATCCATCGCGATGCGTGACTTAACGATTGATCCGTTGGGATCACCCTCGCGGCCATTGCCAAAGTAGCCGTAGCCTTCAACCATACTGCGACTCGCGGTCGCCTGGAATCCACATCGCCACAGAAACTTATCGCTGGCATTTTTCAGGATGTCGGGCCTGATTGTCAGGTGAAAAGATTCCTGTTGTCGTATAAATGGCCGCACGACCGAATTCGTCATGATGTACCGCAGATTCTCTGAGCGATTTATAGCGCCCCCATGCAGAACTCTCCCATCCATCAGAAGAATCGTCCCGGCGGGTGCTTCCAGGTTGATCGGCGGTGGCACCTCACCGAATTTGCCACCGCCTTCCATATAGAGCCTGTGGGAACCGGGAATGATTAGCGTCCCCCCGTTCACTTCATTGACATCCTGCAGAATGTATACCGTGTTGACGAGAAAAGGTGCTTCGATAAAGGCATAGGGGCCGGCAAGACTTTGATCCTGATGCATCCCTTGCGGATGACATTCCGGGTAGGAAATATTTGAAATGAAACTGAGATGTGTCCAACCTGGTCCCAGCGTTTCATCCAATAGCTGTTCGATGAGTCGGCCCGCCTGCACGGCAGAGGTTTCATGGGCCATGCAACGCACGAACACCTCACCTTTATTAACAAGCGCCCAAACGTGTTGCTGTGCTTCCATGAGATAGCCGATTCCCAATTCGCGTTCAGCCGCTGCTTGATCGCTCACTCTGTTGAGAAGAGCTTTGGTCTGTTCAGGAGAGGTAGCGTCTTCAATCAGGCAGTAACCCCAGGCATGGAAATCTTCTCGGAGTTGGCTGATATTCTTGGTAGGTAATGGCAGCGGCTTGTTCTTCCAGTATGGGTGCTTATGCGCAACCGTTGTGTCGTAGTACCGGCCTTCGCCCCAGGTTAATGTTTCATCCTTCTTCGGCGGTTTCATCCACGGATTCGCGGCCATGAGGGAATGATAGGGCTCTGTTGACGTGACAAAATCACGATATGGCGCATCAATGCCCTTGGATGCCGCGGTAACCGATGCGACGGTAAATTCTTCAGGAATAGCCATAATGATTCCCCTGCACTCACGACCAGTTGATGTTCAGTTGTTCAGTTCCAACCCTTCAAGCTTGCCCCTAGAGCGCCACTTCTTCATGAGTTCAAAGAACTCAATCGGGCCGCCACCGTAAAAGTTGTTTTGTTTGTTGCCGTTCACGTGACCTTCATTGTTGTAGTAGCCTGGTGTGCATGTACGCTGAAAGTCCTCGGTTAACCGGGCTTTCTTAATGATGGTCTGCACCCAGTCATTTTCTGCGGACTGACTCGCTTCAACTCGAGTCACGCCTCGCTTCGACAGCTCAGAAAGTATGTAGGCCGTATGAATAGCATTTTCATCCAGAGAAAAGGTGTAGGTTGCTGTAAATGCAGCTTGCGCTGGTCCGAAAAAGAAGCTGTTCGGGAATCCTCTTGAGTGCAGGCCATGAAAGGTAGACAAGCCGTCCGCCCATTTATTTGAGGCCGTCAGGCCATCGACGCCGACGATACCGTATCCCGCGCGTCGCGAGTAATCAGTACCGACTTCAAACCCGGTTGCGAAGATAATGCAGTCAACCTCATACTCTTTGCCATCGAACATCACACCTTTCTCGGTAAACTCGTCAACACCGTGGCCATCGGTATCGATCAGAGTCACGTTGGGAAGGTTATAGGCAGGCAGATATTCGTCATGGAAGCACGGACGTTTGCAGAACTGTCGGTAGTAGGGCTTCAGCGCTTCAGCAGTTTCTGAATCTTCCACGACCTCGTCTGCTCGGGCACGGACCTTTTCCATATTGGCGAAATCAGCGAGTTCCAGTTCGCGATCAACATCCATATACGTCATGGCTTTGTCGGTCAGGTATTGTTTGATACCAAGCTGGTAGAGCTCCTTGTCAAAGAGGCCCTTCAGTGCCCAGCCCACCAGCAGCCATTTTGACGGTGCTTTTTCCCGCAAGTTGCCAAACAATAATCGGAAGGCATCGGTCCAGCCATCGCTGACCAGGTCCTCTTTTACCGGCACGCCTGTCATTAGCGATTCAAAGTTCGTTCGGCGATTGTGCTGCCAGCCAGACCCCTGGGTGCTGATCCAGTTGGGATCGGTGGGTTGATTGTTTCTTACGCTGATGGAGGAGGGTGTTCGCTGGAACACATACAGTTCTTTTGCACCAGCGCCGAGATGAGGGATGCATTGCACGGCGGTAGCGCCCGTACCAATGATGGCAATACGCTTGTCCTGGAGTTTGTCCAGGTTGCCGTGCGAGTCTCCGCCCGTGTATTCGTAGTCCCAACGGCTGGTGTGAAACGTATGACCTTTGTATTCACTGATGCCCTTGATGGCGGGTAATTTTGGTCGGTTGAGCGGTCC
The DNA here is from genome assembly GCA_018645845.1 of Gammaproteobacteria bacterium. Taxonomy (GTDB): domain Bacteria; phylum Pseudomonadota; class Gammaproteobacteria; order Pseudomonadales; family Azotimanducaceae; genus UBA9659. The sequence goes on from JABGVY010000050.1 coordinate 2,918, forward strand.
GTTGGAATGCACAACAAACCTGGCCTTGATAAAGTCCTGCCGATTCGTTGTAACGTTCCATCTGCAGGTTTCTTCGTCCCATTCAGTCGCGGTGACTTCAGTCTGCATCAGGGCATTGTCGTGAAGGCCAAACTTTTCAGCTAAGTCCTCGCAGTATTCAAGTGTTTCGGGTGCATCTGTGTACTTTTGCCTGGGCACGAATCCAGTTTCCTCCAGCATGGGCAGGTAGACATAGGATTCAATGTCACAGGATGCACCCGGATATCGATTCCAGTACCAGGTTCCCCCGAAGCCACTTCCTTTTTCAATGATTTTGACGTCATGAATACCAGCCTCTGAGAGTCTTGCCGCAGCCAGCATCCCGCCAAAGCCACCACCTATGATGACGACTTCAACTTCTTCGAAAATTGGATCACGAGTGAAACCAGGTTCAACGTAGGGATCATCGACATAGTGCGAGAAATCTCCGTCCACCTCAATATATTGATCATTGCCATCAACTCTCACCCGTTTGTCTCGCTCCACGCGATACTTCTCGCGAAGTGTTTCTGGGTCAAAGTTTAATGATGCCAGGTTTTCTGCAGTCGACATGGTTGTATTGAGCTCCCGATGAATCTTCATTTCAGAATATATAGCTTGCTGGGTTTTATTAACAGTCTTAGCTTTCAATCCTAGCAATCCTAGGGGACAGAATCCTAGGGGACAGGACCAAGTGCCAGGTCGGAACTGGTGGGCTTGATGTCCTAGGTCTCTCTTCTATCTGAGGATATGTCTCACGCCTTTCAGGGCGCTGTTAAGGCACTATGCCGTGATGCCCCGACAACCACGTTTCTGCCCAGCTGGATACCCCGCCCATGTCATACAGCGTGGTGTGAACCGGGCAGTTTGTTTTACCTCCAATGAAGACATGGCTGCTTACGCGGCTAGCTTAAGCGAAGGTGCGCTGCGCTATGGCGTTGCGATTCACGCCTGGGTGTTCATGTCGAATCACGTACATCTACTAGTCACGCCGTCGTGTGATGATGGTGTCTCGAGGCTCATGCGGCACATCGGTCGTCACTATGTTCAGCCATTCAACTTCAAGTACGCTCGGACAGGTCCTCTTTTTGAGGGTAGGTTCAAATCAACGCTCGTGCAGGATACTCAATATCTATTGCACTGCACTCGCTACATTGAGCTCAATCCCATTCGGGCGGGAATGACGACAGACCCTGGTGACTATCTATGGTCGAGCTATAAGAGCCATGCCTTTGGCAAGCAAGTCCAGCTCTGGACGCCCCATGTAGATTACCTTCCGCTCGGCGAAACAACGAAAGATCGTACAGAACAATACCGGGCGCTGGTCAGTCAGGCACTGTCGGTCGAAGTGATTCAAAAAAATAGGCACTGTGTGAACACAGGTCTCGTGCTTGGTAAGGAAAGTTTTCGAGACCAGGTGAAAGCTTTACGAAGCTAGCGAGATTGCATGCTTAAGAGTGATTGGACCTGGCACCTGGTCCTGTCCCCTATGATTCTTCTAACCGGTCTAATTCGATACTCAGACTTTCGATCAAAAAGCCCTGTTATAATTCCTATCCTCACCTCGCGATCTTTCACTTCGATAATCGAGGCCTGGTGTTAACCGGCCTAATGCCGGGCGTCACCGTCGACCAGGTGAGTGAAAATACAAACGCCAGCTACATAGTAGAAGTGTGAACCCATCATTTGATATCCCCCTGGCAACCCTCGACGCCAGAATCGCATCACAGAAAGTCGGGGTTCACTACTTAACGCCGTGAGAATCGGTGAGAAACCGAGGATTCCCCGTCACTCTGCCTTTGCCTGAACTTTCAATAAGGCTCGGTAAACGTTGACGTTGGCTTGCGCACCGGTAATGCCGGTATGTTCAAGCGGATCAGTGGTTTCTGGCTCAATACCGAGCTTGTCGACAAATTTCTGACCGGCAAGGTCGCGAATACCGAGCGACCAGGCCATGGACGGCAAATCCAGAACGAAATAGTGATATAGCTCTCGCCAGGTGCGGCCTGATGAACGAAACAGGTGATCAACAAAAGAGATATCAAACCAGGCGTTGTAGCCGACAAAAAGGACGTTACGGTCTCCCGCAATCTTGCGGTGAAAGGCAGCGATCTCATCGACCGCTTCGCTGGTTGAAATGAACCCGCGTTGCTGCCACAGCTCAACCGAAAATCCATTGACCCGGACTGCTCCAGGTTGGGCACGTTCCGGGTGATCCGGCATGATACGAAGGAACAAGCGGTCCAGTTCTCTGCCTTCAAGATCGGTAATGATAAGCCCGAAATCTATCATCTCGTGGAAGCCTGGAACCAGACCGGTCGTTTCCACATCCACATGGGCAAGCAGCCAGTCTTCTGGAACACCGGCAGGTGTTGATACAGCAACCGATGCCCTGCCCAGCGCCTCAACGAACTTCGGGATCTCTTTTGCCTGTATTGAAAGGACAGTCAACAGCAATGTGGCAAGTAGACAAATTCTTGGCAGATGGGACTTCATAGTCAATCCTCAATACGTAATGGACCAGGCATTGTGGCTATTATAGTTAGCACCTGAGCCAAGCGTGTATTTGATATCGATATTTCTGTCTGCCCGCTGTGTGGCGGCACGCTGCGGGTGATCGCAGATGTCACCGACCCGGACGCGATCCGGACCATTCTGGCGCATCTGAAGCAACGCGCGCCACCTGATGCTGGGCC
>JABGVY010000049.1 GCA_018645845.1 Gammaproteobacteria bacterium
CTCAATAAGTGGTAGGCGGGGTTAGTCAGATGGTCCTCAATCCAGAAGGGTCCCAGTTCGACCCAGGAGGCCTGGGTCCCCGCAATATCGAGCGTGTGCGCGCGGCCGCCCAGGCGATCCCTTCCTTCCAGAAGTATGATCGGCACGCCCGCTTCCTTCAGTCGCTTTGCCGCCGACAGGCCAGAGACCCCGCCTCCGACGATGATTACCGGTTTTTGTTTTTGAGTCATTTCGTCAGTCTACAGATTTAAGCCGCACTAAAATAACTTTGTACGCAACGTCTCTGTGATGTCCCAGGTGAAGCCTGATCCTTTGGCGAGTTACTGACCAAGGTACTACGACTGGGATGCTCATGTACCTATTTGCATGCCGCAGGGTTACACATCGGGACAACTGGTGAAGGTCGTTGTGAAGGACTTAAACGCGCATCCAGAAAAGTTACATCTTGACGCCATGGCTCTAGTTTTGAAGCCTCTCGCGTCAGCATTTCCATGTGAATGAGGAAGTGTCCCATGTACGTCTTTTAGATAAGTTGGTGTCAGGTCAGGGGCTTATTTCACTTATTGGTGCGTTCCGTGCCGGACCAAGTGCCCTTGGCTACGGACCAAGTGCGGTCCGGGCCGGACAAAATACATCAAATGACGGTTCGAATCCCCCCTCTAGGATCAGCAATATCTCCGAGACGGCGTGGGATTACATGATAGTAAAAGTGTAAAACTGTCTGGCCTGCAACCTCGTTAACGTTTGCGCCAAGATTAAACCCTTCTTAAGCCTTTATTGGTCGCTACGGGTGGGCCTGAACCATCGACCCTAACATTATGAAGGTTGACATGATGTAGGGCCTTAATTGACCTCTTGCCCCTGCAGTTGTAACTGATTGATTAACAAAGTCCGATGACGTCTGCCCCGTTAGCGTTTGTTAAGTCAAGCAGACTCAATCGGGCGGGGCATGGGCACGAAAAACGCCTTCACTAGATTGTGGTAGTGATAATACACGTGTAAGGTAATTGCTGTAATACCTTCCAGGCTGGTGCAATGGCAAAAGCGCAAAGAATGGTTTACCAAACCGAGGAGACTCGCCAACACATTCTGGCGTGCGCTGAGAAAATCTTCACCGAGCGGGGGTTCTTCGACGCACAGATGAAGGACATTGCCGAGTCCGTCGGCATGAGCCGACATACAATTTATCGCTACTACCAGGACAAGTTCGATCTTGGCTTCGCCATACTTGAATCTGTGTTATTACGCTGGAGGGACCAAAACCTATCGGTGATACGCCCCCTTCTGAGCGACCGTACAACCGACGCGCTGTCGCGAGTCGATCGGCTAATTCGCAGTACTATAATGGTCAGGCAGGAAGATGCCCAATTTCGCTTCGTTGCACAGTTCGATACCTTCGTTTCAAGCGACAGGGCACCAGTTAACTTTCGTGAGCACCTCGAGGAATCAATCGGTCTGGAAGTATTTGTTTTGATGGAGGAACTAGTTAGGCAGGGACAGGCCGATGGAAGCATTCGCACTGACAAGAGTGCGCGATTATTAATTCTGGTGCTGACCGAATCATTGGTAGCGCTACAACATAGACTGGTACTACGTGGCAACCAGATCATTCAACTGGAGTCTGACGAGGTTGAACACCTGGCCGAAGAATCGCTGGATATGTTGATCAGCGGGCTGGCAGCAAAACAGTAAATTCAAGAGAAGTAATTGACCTAAACTAAGACAAAAAGGTGAAACGATGAGAAGCAAAATTGTTATTAGTAGTCTATTTTTCACATTGCTGACGACCGTGTGTGCCGCGCTGGCAGAGAGTGATCTGCAGATCGAGGAAATAGTGGTGACAGCGCAGAAGCGGGAACAGAGCATCCAGGATGTTCCTGTTTCTGTCACTGCAATCAGTGCTGACACGATAGACAGTCTTGGCCTGCAAACTACCAGCGATATTGCGCGATTGTCATCTTCGCTGACTGTAATTGAGAGTAATAACAAGACCAATAGCGCATTGAGTATCCGCGGCATCGGTACCAACCTGTTTGGTATCGGTATCGAGCAAGGGGTTGCCGTTGTTGTCGACGACGTTGCTAAGGTGCAACAAGGGCAGGGCCTCGCCAACATGGTGGATGTTGAACGCATAGAGGTATTGCGCGGACCTCAAAGTACGCTTTTCGGTAAGGCTTCTTCAGCCGGTGTCATCAATATCACAACCAAAGGACCGACAGATGAGTTCGAAGGTTCTATTGAAGTGACCGCCACTGAAGAGAACTACCATAAGGTGTTGGCATCTGTTTCTGGGCCTATCGGTGATAGCGCCGGTTATCGCTTGACTGCCCATACGTCTGAACTGGATGGCTGGGTCGAAAACCTAGCTGCCGGTGCTGAAGATTTCAACAGTGAAGAGAGTCAGGGGTTCAGCGCCAAACTATATTGGCAAATCAATGAGGATGTTGATGTCTTGTTAAAGGCTTACACCGTTGACGAGGAAAGCCAATGCTGTGCGCGGGTTCTTGGGGGATTCGCCCCGGGTGCGGCACTTTTTGGCGCCATACCTCAATCCGTTTTTGCAGCCGGTGTTACCGCAGATTCCGAAAACACGACAGTTCGGTACGACACGTTACCTAACAGCGACAATGATTCTCAGGGTATAAGCGCTCGTATTACCGCTGATATCGGCGATTTCCAATTGGTGTCAATTACCGCATACGACGAATGGGACTACACCAACAGTGAAGACGTCGATTTAAGTGAGCTTGATGTGCTGGGTATATTTACCGGTGGTGCTGTTAGCGGAAACTTCTACTCTGACTCCGTTCGAGAATTGGAATTCTTCTCCCAGGAACTGCGTCTGTTATCGCCAACCTACGATAATTACGACTATCTACTTGGCTTCTACTACTCAGATTCTGACGTCGACCGCTCATTCTTCCGAATACTGCCAGTGGCGCCGGCAAATTTCGTCGCCAATGCGGGTAATGAAAACTATGCGTTTTTCGGCCAGTTTAACTGGCGCCCAAGCGAGCAGACGACTGTCAGCCTGGGGTTACGCTACGCCAGCGAGGAAATCAGCACAGAGGTCACAGACTTCGCTGTTGCAACTCCAACCGCCATCATCGCCGACGATGACGATGACGCGATCACTGGCAAAATATCAGTCCAGCGTTTTTTGGCTAACGACGCGATGGTCTTTGCCAGCTATACCCGTGGCCATAAAGCACAGGCATACGACATAACGGCAGGTTTTACCCAGTTTAATGCTGACAATCCGATCAAGGAAGAAACCGCTGATGCTTTTGAAATTGGTATCAAAAGCACACTGTGGAATCAGCGAATGCAGCTGAATGTGACGGCGTTCCATACGACTTATGATGATTTTCAGGTCCAGACAGCAATCACCACTGGACCCACGATCGTCTTCCGGAAGGCAAATGTCGGAGAACTGGAAACAAGAGGTATTGAACTTGAATCAATGACCCTGCTGTCGGAGCGTTTCAGCCTGATGTTCAATGCCGCCTATATAGACGCTGTCGTCAATGAATACGAAGGCGCGCAGTGTTATCGCGATCAAACCGAAGCACAGGGCTGTTTTGCCGGGTTTCAAACAGTCGACGGTGGCGAACTGCCTAATTCGCCGGAGTGGAAGTACACAGTTGCACTCCAGTTCGAACAGGGCTTGAGCAGTCTTCCTTTTGACCTGTACGCCAACGTCTTGTACGTGTGGCAGGATGAAATCCAATTCGGACTTACCCAGGCCCCCGCCACCCGAGAGGACAGCTATGGTATTGCGAATCTTCGCCTCGGGCTCATCGATAAGAATGATCGCTGGGAAGTGACCGCTTTTGTTAACAATGTCTTCGACGAAAGCTATCGTAGTGAGTTGATTGATTTCGGTGTTCTGTTTGGCAACACCGAGGCACTGGTTCATATAACCCCGCGCAACGCAGAACGTTATGCTGGCCTGACCGCAAAACTCAGCTTCTGATGAGTCGCGAGTTTCGTCATGCGGGGACTTCGTCCCCGTTTTGACGATGAAGCTTGCCATTTTTGATCTGGATGGTGTGATCGTCTCGACTGACGAACTCCATTATGCCGCCTGGAAAACGGTGATGGATGACGCTGACTTGAAGTTCAATGATGAAATGAACGATCAGATCCGGGGCCTCAGTCGCGACGCCAGTCTTCACACGTTGCTGCGCTTCAATCAGGCGACCCTCGCTGATGAAGTATTCGATGAAAAACTAGAGGTAAAGAACCAGTTGTATAGAGACAATCTCTCGACACTGAGTGAGAAGGACATCCTTCCTGGTGTCCTGCAATTGATCACTTATTTGAGGCGTGAGGGTGTGAAACTGGCGATCGGTTCGTCCAGCCGAAATGCCGAATTCATCCTCGATCAATTGAAGCTGACGAGCGCCTTCGATGCAATCGTCACTGGCAATGATGTGACACAGGGAAAACCGGATCCGGAAGTTTTCCAGAAATCCGCTACAGCGCTGGGTGTAGCGGTGGAAGAATGTATAGTCTTCGAGGATGCACAAGCAGGTGTCGACGCCGCTCGTAATGCCGGTATGCGGGTTGTCGGTGTTGGTACAGCAACTCTCACGGGCGCCACGCTACTGGTGACGGATCTACGCAATATTGAATTATCACTATTAGCGGAGTGTACGGATGAACATTGATGTATCTGCCAAGCCCTTCTTCCTCGAAATGGAAGACATTGATTGGGTTCAAGACACCCTCGCCTCGATGCCGATCGAGGAGAAAATTGGTCAACTCTTTTTCCTCATGGGCATGTCGGGTGGTCCCGGCGAGCTTCGGTCCCTGATCGAGCGAATTCACCCCGGCGGCATGATGTACCGCAAAACATCGGCGAGCGGTCTGACCAAAGCCTACAGAGCCCTACAGGACAACGCGCACATTCCACTATTCCTCGCGGCGAACCTTGAAGCCGGTGGTAATGGCCTCTTAGATGAAGGTACCTTTTTTGGACATCCCATGCTTATTGCGGCAACCGATGATCCAGAACATGCGCGGCGCCTTGGTGTGGTCTGCGCACGCGAAGCAAAAAGCGTCGGCGGCAATATGGCTTTCGCGCCCGTTGTCGATATCAACTTCAATTTTCGCAACCCGGTCACCAATATACGGTCCTATGGTGATGATCCGGAGCGTGTGGCAAAAATGTCTGCAGCCTACGTTAAGGGTGCCATGGTCGAAGGTCTGTCAGTCACTATCAAACACTTTCCGGGCGATGGTGCCGACGCACGAGATCAGCATCTTCTAACGACAGTCAATAATCTTGGTTATTCGGACTGGATGGCAACCTACGGTCGCGTCTATCGCGACTGTATCGACGGTGGGGCCAACGGACTGATGGCTGGACACATCTCGCTTCCCGGCTACTTTGATGCGACAGATTGCGATCAGAAGCTGAGAGATATTCCGGCGACACTGAATTCTGTGCTGTTAAATGATCTGTTACGTCGAGAGCTCGGCTACAACGGACTGATAATTTCCGATGCTACGCTAATGGCTGGTTTCGCCCAACAGGGCAAACGCGCCGATCTGGTGCCGCGCTCAATTGCCGCTGGCATCGATATGTTTCTTTTTACCCGCAACCCCGATGAAGACTATAGCTTCATGCTGCAGGGCTTTCGAGACGGTGTCATCAGTAGTGAGAGGCTGAATGATGCGGTGACCAGGATTCTCGCCCTCAAGGCACAATTGGGCCTGCATAAAAAATCGAAACAGGATCTCGTGCCAAATGCATTCTCTAAAGTAAATACGACAGAACACCGTCAGTGGGCAAATGAGGTGGCCGATGCAGGTGTCACCCTGGTCAGCGACGACCAATGTCTTTTGCCGATTGAGCCAGCAAAATACCGGCGCATCGGCATCATTTATAACGGTAATGAAAGCATGGAGAAAACCATGTTTAAGAATATGCGCGGACTCGCTGGAATCATGCTGAAGTTGATACAACTCTTCAGCCCAAAGGAGCAAAGCGCTACCGAAAAGCTGGTCGCCCTGCTCAAAGAAAAAGGGTTCCAGGCATTCGAATATGACTTTGGTAATTTGCTGGCTGTTATGAGGGACATGAACAACCCCATCGAACAATGGGTTGGGCAGTTCGACCTGGTCATTTATCTTACCAAGAAGGAAACCATGTCCAATCAGACCAGCCTGCAGCTCGAATACAAGGCCATGGGTTTCGACGCACCCTGGTTCGTACACGAGGTGCCGACCATTCATGTCTCCCTTGGGAACCCTTACCAGTTATATGATCTATCGATGGTAGGCACAGTCATCAATGGCTACTCGCCAACCGATGAAGTGCTCTCCCAACTTGTCGACAAGCTAATGGGTGCATCTGAATTTCGAGGCGTGTCACCTGTCGACCTAAGCTGCCGCGAGTTCACAGGCAGCCTCAATTGAAACCACTACCTATGACAATCAACTGCCGTCGGGCGGTTCACCCGGATTCTGCTGGTTTTGGTCGATCATAGACTGAACCTCCGTCTCGGTCAGTGTATAAAAACGGTACATGACCAGCGCGCCCAGGACCGCTCCAACTGCGGGTAACAATGTGAACATGACAAAGATGCCTTCTTTTGTTTCAGCGTTCTGTTCGATGTTGGGTGTATAGCCGTACCAGGATAGTAGAATTCCACCGAGGCCTGCCGAGATAGCCTGAGTAAACTTGCTGGCAAAGGTCTGAATCGAAAAGACAATGCCCTCCAGACGGCGACCTGTTGCATGGTGGCCATATTCGACAAAATCAGCGGAGAACATACCAAACAACAACATAGGCAGAAAGGCACCAACGGACTTCAGGCTCTGTAAGGCAATGACAACATAGGGATTTTCGTAACCGACAAAATACTGGACGACGCCAAATGTGGCACCAAACAGCATCCCGCCGATGAAAATGGTCTTCTTACCCAGGTGCCTGATCAACAGTGGAATAAAGAAAGCTAGCACCAAACCGGGTAGCATCTGCGCAACCATAAGAGGTGCGACCCACTGCGTACCACCGAGATTGTATATTGCGAAATAGGTACCGGCGACCAGGGCGGTGTTCGCTGCCGCAGTCAAGAACACCGCCGAATAGAAAATCAATAGTGGTCGGTGGTTCTTCAGGTGCGTCAGTGAGTCAGCCAGGGAGGGTACTTTCGATGACGCACGATAGCGTTCCGCCGCAAAAAAACGAATCGGTGTCATCACCAGAGTAGCGACCGCGGCCAAGATACCCACGACCATCGTCCAGCCGAGTTCCTCAATCAGCGGCATAGTGGTTCCCGCGACAATAAAACCGGCGATCAGCGCTGCGATTCGCCCCCAGGTTAATATGATGACACGTTCATCCTGGTTTCGTGTCATGGCAGTCGATAGCGCAAAAATCGGCACGTCACAAAGCGTATAGATCATGCCCCACAGGATATATGTGACATAGGCATAGATAAGCGTACCGGTCGACCCAAGGTTAGGATTAACGAACAACGCAAAGGTTGCGAGCGGCAGCAGGACATTGACAGTTTTGATCCAGGGCAGGAACTTGCCTCCCTTGAAATTACATCGGTCGACAATGGTGCCAAGTATGGGATCATTTATAGCGTCCCAGGTCCGTGCGATCAGGAATAACAATCCCACTGCGGCGGCACTGATGCCTAGTACATCTGTGTAAAAGAGGTTCAGGAACATCAGCGCCAGCATGAAAATAATGTTCTGGCCGAGGAAGAAAAGCCCGTAAGAAGTTCGCTCTATTCGACTCGTCTCGAGCGAACGTGAATTTTCGAGTTCAACCATCGTGCTTTCCTTTTAAGTGAAGGGGTGCTACTTCACTAGTGGACCATCCTTGGGACCCTCATCCAAATGATGGATACGAAGCTCACTGCCATCTTCCGTGCTGACATGGGTGTAGTTAGGCTCGAACGGGTAGTCCTTCAAATTCTCAAAACGTGAATCTGGCGTTCGTAGTATTTTCATTTCAACATCTCCTCGCAGCCGGTGCCTTCTAAAACACTATCAACCCGGGTGCGATCCTCTTTGCTGAGCGCAGCATAGGCTTCACGTAGCCACTGCAAACACTTGGCCTGATAGACAAAGGGGTTTTGCTCCCAGGGTTTGCCATCCAATTCCATCTCCAGTTTATCAGCTTTATCCATAACTGCCCGGGCGTTACCAATAAGGTAGGGCGCGTAGATGCGACCCACTTCATTGAGGATATTTTTCAATGTTTCAGGAGGCTTATCAATATCCAGCCAGTCATCATCTGAAACCAGATAGCCAGACAACTCTTCCACAACCTCAACCCAGGCATAGACCCGTGGGCATTCTGAGAGAATGATCGCCTGCGGTGTGGGGTCGAATAATGCGAGACAGGTTAACTGGCCATATACAGCAAAGTCAGAGGAACCAGGACGTTCGCCCATTAAAAAGGGTTGATCAGTCAAATGTTTGTCGAGAAGATGAATAAAGCGTTTGAAGCTGCCCTCAATGGTGGCCTTGGTAATGTCGTTAGAACCGACATAGGATAAGCGTGAGATCTGCCTTTCCCGAATGAATTCGCTCATGGGCAGGACCTGGTCTTCTGGCTGAGAAATTCCACCCCACCTTGGCAGGATATCTCCACCTTTCTTGATGTCGGCATCATAATGCCAGCGATAGTGGAACATGGCCTTGGTTAACCATTCGTCGCCATAGTCTTCAAGCAACATATCGATAAAAGCGAGGGCGGGATCGGATGGAATTATCGAACGCCCCTGGTATTCTTTTTCAAACCGCCGAATGAGTGGGCTGGAGTCAGTAACGGCTACTTCTTCCCCGTTGTCATCTTCAAAATAGAAAGTGGGTAACAATGAAACCTTGGGTTGCACGCGTTTTTTTCTGTGTCTCTCCTCACTGGAATTAGGAATTCGCGATTGGCGCTCCAGCCTGTAAGGGATATGCCTGAAACGCATGACGCCCAGCATCTTGCGAGTATAGGGTGAGCCCGGTGCCCCCATCAGTTCCTGAACTTTTCTGCCTTCACTCATTTTCGTTTTCTCCTGTTCATTTGGCACTTTACTCTGACCCCAAAATTTTCTAACCCGGTTCATCCATCTTGAAACCGCCTGCTCCCAGCCAAAGCCCGGCTGCATTGGTTGTCTCGATGTTGAGCTGGCCGGCCAACCCGGCATCCCTGTGATGATGAATTGCCTGATACTCTTCTGACTGCATCATCTCAATCATCGCCTGACGATTGGGATACATCGCGATCGCCACGGTATCCCAAAGCTCTTCAACCTCGCCGAGCATCAGGCGTTCAACCTTGGCATTGAACATGCCTCCGCCGCCCAGATTGATCAGAATCTTGGATACCGCAGCCCCATAAAGCGCATATGCCTCTGCGCCACTTAGATCGGTTTCCCGGCCATCTTCATACTCTGCCTTCTCTTTGAACTTAAGCAGGTTAAGCATGTAAATCGGTCCTTCTGCCCCAGGCTCGAAGAATCCTTTTATCTGCGCGTCACTGGGTGTGACCTTATTTTCAACCTTCATGGAATAACTCCTTTTAGACAGTGAATTTATATTCTGTAATGATTCCAAGGACCAACCATTCTTCCCAAACGGCGAGAAAGCCCAAGTTTTCTACAAGCCATCCTGCTGTAAACGCCAGAGCAAGACGTCCAGACGGTCCTGACCGAAAAACGGTTCTCCCTTGTAAACACACGTGGGCACGCCCCAGTGCCCTGCTCTATCATGAGCAATCTGGTTTTCCTGGATGACAGACTCCAGGCGATCACCTTCAGAAACCAGCCGCTCATCCATTTCTGTGAGATTAAGCCCGGCACGTGCGGTCGCCTCAGAAAAATAGTTTCCTTGATGCCAGTTTTCGGTCCCTCCCCAGATGAGCGTCGCCACTTCATCGGCAAACTCGATACCTTGCCCCAGTTCCTGTGCCAGAACCCCCAGACGAGTTAATCGAAAAATGTGGGGCTGTTCTTCACCCGTTTGTCGCAATCCATTCTCATCAACATATTGAACAACAGGGTCAGGGTTCGGCCAGACAAAGGGGAGTTCCAGAAACTCCGCAACGCGGAAAACATCTGTCATGAAGTAAGAGAACCACTGCGGCTGGACATTGTGAAAGAACTCCGGCGTTCGTACCGCAATCGGATAAACCGGTCTGAAGTTAACCGTGAGATCATACTTTTCCTGCCATTCACGAAGTCGTTTCGTCGCCAGATAAGACCACGGACTACGGAAAGACCAGTAGACATCGATGGCTAGTTCTTCGCTCATTTATATTTACTCCTCGACTGAAAGTCATGAAGGCGACCCGCTTGTAAAGTAAGAGGATGTTCATGGTGTTTTCTAAGCAACCTAACTACAGATTGGATGACTTCGGGCGGAAATCGATATCGTTTGTACAATTTGGAATTATTCATGGACGAACTGTCACTTGTTGGCAGTTAACTTGCCAGTACCCGTCAATGCTACCGAAAGGGCTCTTTGAGCGATCAACTTCACATCCATTATCTGTCCGCTAGCAGCGCTAACATTGCCTGAGCTGTCTCACGACCCGAATTCTGATTCTGCCCCGTGACGAATCGCCTCTCGTCATCGGCTACAGTGTGAGTCGCGAAAAAATCGCGGAATGCAGAGTTGGCCTCAAATCGTACACCGGCTTTACGCAGTTCTGTTTCAGGGTGCAACGGTGTCACCTCAATACCCAGTTCTTTGATCTGCTTATCAGTGACGCCAGTCATCTTTCGTCCTGCAATAAGCAGATTACCTTCTCTGTCACGGGCATTAATCAGACCAAGCACACCATGACACACACCGCCGATCAGAGGCTCCCTCTCACTGTAATAGGCATCACTTATCTTCTTTCCCAACACAGATGACTGTCCTAGATCGTAGGCCGCACCCCAACCTCCGGACAGGAAAACAATGTCGTACGCGGCGAAATCGATATCCGCAATGGCAATGGAGTTATTTACCTTTGCCTGCAATACGGAATCATCCAAATATCGAACATCCTCGGGTGTCCTGATCACAAAATTGAGCGTCTGCGGATCAACGGGAATCTGCCCACCTTTAATACTCGCGACATCGACCTCAAGACCAGAGCGCAGGAAACTGTAATAAGGGTGCGTCAGCTCTGACGCCATCACTCCCGTTTGATCACCTGTCGTCTCACCGGGCGCAGCCAGTACTCCGTGACTCGTGGCGATTATCAGTGCCTTTTTACCCGGCAACATTCCAGCCTTCTCTCCGTGAAATTCAGGGTGTAGCCCTGCGTTATGCAATATCGTCGGTAGTGCCAGCGCCACTACCGCAATCATCGAGGTGACGGCGCCAAGTGCTATCAGTAATTTTCTTTTCATATTAATTCCATCCCAATTGATATCTTGGACCCCGGGGCCTGGGGTACTTATGTTCTTCCGGTAGCTGACAGAGGCGATCCATTCGGGTTATCGATCCATCTGCGTATTCCCAAAGGAGTTGTTCGCCATCCATATATCGGCGCACAACAACCGGCCCCCAACCGAACACATGAAAATCCAGTACGCCTTCACTCCAGATCATGCTGGCGGACGTTCTGGGGCAATACTCTCGATCACCCATCGTGAACAGCACAGCACCTTCCGTGTCGTTCGAAGTCAAACCACCGGTACTGTTCGGGCCACCATCATGAATTATACCGGCAGCCGTCACCACGACCCTCGAGCCGCACTGTTCAACACGCTCGACGTGCCCGGTATGACCACCCTCAACACCTATCCAGAGGCCACGGATATCATCTGCAGCCTCAGGCAACGGCTCGGTACATTCAGCCAGAACAGGCAGCGGGAAATGATCGTACCCGCAACCTGGTGTATTGCCTTTTGGGATCCCGGCTGCAAGTTTGCCGCTGCCATCGAGGACGGGCAGTTCGCAGTAATTGAGTTTGCTGCCGTCACCTGCAAGTGTCAGCGGATCAGTTTCAAGCGGTGGCCGCTCTGAAAAAAACACAATCCAAAATCCTACTCCGAAAAACAGCACAAGCAGGACTACAGTACCAACCAGAAATCGAACAATGCGTTTCACTATTACTCTACCTCTCACTAGTTAGGCCAATAGATGTATTCATCGCCTTCGACAAATTTTGTCGCCAGTGTTTTGTCGACCGCGACCGGCATATCAGCCACGAATGGGTAAAGGGGCTCGCGCGCTGAGGCTTTGTGCTCTGCAAGCAGTGCTTTAAGCTCGGCCAGTTTCTCAGGTTCACTGGTCGCAAGGTTGTTCTGCTCTGTTGGGTCTTCGGCAAGATTGAAAAGCCAGGCTTTTTTCGGATCGTCTGAAACTTGCAGTTTCCAATCCTCATTTCGTACCACCCGGTAATAACCACTTTGCCAGAACAGCGTCTTTCGATCCCAGGCCGCGCCTGCGTCACCTGTCGCGAGTGGCAAAATGTTAACGCCGTCGATCTCAAGATCTTGTGGAATCTCGGCATCAGCCGCCGCCGCCAGGGTTGGCATTAAATCAATATGGGCGACAGGTTTCTTGACTCGAGTACCGGGGGCCACTTTATCTGGCCACTTAACGAACATGGGCACTCGAAGCCCACCTTCAAAATTTGTTAGCTTCCAGCCTCTGAACGGTTCATTGACACCTGGCAGCCCAATATACCCGGCGCCACCATTATCTGAAGAAAACACAACAATAGTATTGTCGGCTAAACCTTCCTCGATCAGTGTGTCATTAATTCGACCGACACTCCGGTCCAGTGCGCGCATCATCGCTGCATAAACCCGTAAGCGATGCGGTTTAATATCACCCACTGCTTCATAATCTTCTCGCGTTGCCTGAAGCGGTGTGTGAATACCCCAATGGGCCAAATACAAAAAGAAAGGTCGGTTTTTATTTTTACGTATCACCTTAACCGCTTCGTCAGTCCAGTAGTCCGTCAGGTAACCGCCCGGTTCAAATCGTTTGTCTCCGGCATTATTGAATGAATTGGCATAACTCAGCCGTGACCACAAAAACTGATCAATGGGATCAAAATCCAATTTCGCGTTGACCACATTCGGGTCATCTTCGGGCAGATAAAGCGCACTCGACATCAGCAGACTGTCATTAAAGCCTTGATCGTTGGGTGTCTGACCCTCGCCTTGACCAAGATGCCATTTACCAATGTGCGCTGTGTAATAGCCTTTTTCTTTCAGAACCTCGGCAACCGTAACCTCGGAAGGCAGCAGGCCCTGCTCCTCATAAGGCAACCCTGTCTCTGCCAACTCATCATTGAATTTATAGGGAGGCAGGCCGTTATCCAGACTATTGCCAATCATAGCCACCATCGGCCCCATACCAGAAGGAGTCGGTGTAAATTCAAATCCTGTTCTCGTCGGATACCGACCCGTCATCAACATCGCTCTGGAAGGCGCACAGGTCGCATTACCGGCGTATGATTGCTCAAACACTGCGCCTTCGGCGGCAAGCTGATCGATATTCGGTGTCTTTACTTTACCATCGGCTATGCCTCCACCAAACGTGGAAATATCGTTGTAGCCCATGTCGTCCGCAAGTATGAATACAATATTCGGCGGTCGTTGGTCAGTATCAGAAGCAGGCGCCTCAGGTCCCTCCTGCCAGGCCAATTCCCTCGCCGGTTCAATCTCAAACTCTCGATCGCTCTGGAACTTCACCACCATCAACAGCAGATCAACGCGATTCAGCCACGCCAGGCCGGCGATAGTGAGCGCAACACAAACAATGCCGATTATCTTGTTCATCGTGGGTTGGCCCTAACAAAGTCGATGACTACTTGAGCCAGCGCTTCCCCGGCATCGTCCTGGATAAAGTGCCCCGCTCCTTCAATGATGACGTGGGCTTGCCCTTTAGCGCCCGGCACAGAATCAATGAAACGCTGTTCTGCGCCTTTCATTACCGGGTCAGAATCTCCGTACGCAGTGACCCAGGGCTTGTCGAATTGCTCGAGCACCTTCCAGGCAGCCCGGTTCGCAGGTACAGCCGGGTTATCCGGGATAATAGGTACCAGTGAGGGAAACTGGCGGGCACCCGCCATGTACTCCTCTGAGGGAAAAGGCGCTGCCCAGGCGCGATATTCATCATCATCACAGTGGTTGAGCGATTGCTTCATCACTTCGGCTGGATGGAAATCCGGATGCTCATCGGTATGACGCACCCAGTACATAAATTGCGGTCTATCTTCCATCGGCCCTGATAATTTTGCGAACATCTCCTCAACCGGTAAGACGGGCGTATCAGCTAACATCTCGTTTAAGCGAGCCGACATCTCGTCAGGAATCCCCGTCGCGTCGGGCAGCGCTCCATTAGACGCAACAACACGCGCGAATCGGTCGACGTTTTCAGCCACCAGTCGAAAGCCAATCAGGCTACCCCAGTCCTGGCCGATTATCGTCATGCCACGCAGATCAAGCGCTTCGATGAACCCTTTCATCCAGAAGACATGATTGGCATAGGTGTAGTCGCTACGCGTTGTCAATTTATCTGACTTGCCAAAACCGATGAGATCAGGCGCGACCACCCGATAACCCGCTTCAACTAGGACGGGAATCATTTTTCGATACAGGTAAGACCAGCTCGGCTGACCATGCATGCAAAGGATCAGCTCTCCCTGTCCCTCGTCAAGATAGTGCATTCGCAGATTCGAACCATCACCCGCGGGCACTTCAATGTAGCGGGTATCAAAGGAATAATCCTTGAGGTTGTCGAATCGTTCTTCCGGCGTTCTAATCGCATCCATAAGTATTCTCAACTTGAAAGGTTAATTGGCTAGGTCCTAATCAAAAAGCTCAAGTTCTGCACCAGAGACGCCAACAGAAGCAACCCCACCAGGACAGCTATCGGTGGCTGCAGTGCGGTACTCATCATAATGTGTGTTGGATAAGAGATGGTTCTGTCTATCGCGGCGAGCTTGTAAATATGCGCGTCGGCAAATGCAGGATCGAGGACAAGCTCAGCAATGTCCCTGCGGCTCTTGTAGCGCATCATCGCAGTGGTACCAAACCCGACATTATGATCAGCATTCCAGCTATCAATGTTGCCGCCGATTGTTTTAGCCTGAAAGACGGGATGGCCTCCCCGCTTGAATAGTGAAACCGCAAACGGACCGAAATATTCCCCTATGAGGTCACTAGCGCTCATTGCCTCTCCCGTTAACGGATGGGCAATCTCACCTGCATGCAGTTGTACAAGATTTAGCATAACAAACTCGCCGCCGTCATCTTCCTCCAGGAATTTCCTGAAAGTTGCCGCATCGGTATGCTTACTACCTTCGAGCTTGTCGAAATCGAGCATAAGTTTAGTCACCTCATCTACACCAAGAGGGCCCTGCCAATTGAAATACCAGGCCGAGAACACGGCGTACAGCACCGGTACCCAGATCCAAATCTTCCATGCCATTTCAACGGCTCTCCTACGGCTAGATTACTGTGGCCAAATTAGGCCGAATAGAATAGATCAATGGTGACGGAAAACGATAATAATGTCATGCATTATTTTTACGGCATTCAAAACTGATCGCTGAGCAGGCCATATCCAGCTCCGATATGAATTCGTCAACAGCTGTATTTCCGTCTTGTTGCACGTTTATAATTAGAGGATGCCGACAAAACAGCCAAGCTCACGAACACCAAGCAGCCGACAACCAAGAAGTGAAACCACTCAAATTGCTCTGATGGATGCAGCAGAGAAACTCATTGCTCAGCACGGTGCACACCACGTAACACTGAAAAATATTGTGACTGAAGCTGGCCAGAAAAATCCATCAGCACTTCAATATCACTTCCAGAACCTTCAAGGCTTGCTAGACGCAACTCATACGCGGCGCAGCAAGCAAGCCCAGATTAAAAGAGCCGAGATGATTGCTGAACTAGAGCGCAGTAAGCGGGTGACAAAACTGCGTAATCTGTGTGAAATCATGATTTTGCCGAGTTTTTTACTCGCTAGATCCGACATCAAGTACCGAAACTACATCATGGCGTTCAGCTTCGATATCGTGACATCCCGCGATTCCGCCTTGGATAAAGCCACTAAGATTGGCGGTGGTGGTGAAAGCGGCGCTCAACTGGGCGCCCTACTACGAAAGACACTGCCCCATCTCGACGAGAAGACTTACAGGGCCCGGATGGATCTCGCTGTCAGAACCTGCAGCGCCGCCATGGGCAGCTACTTCCAACAGAAGAGCCCCATGAAAGGACCCAAGGCAGAATTCTTTTTAACTAATGTGGTCGATTCCCTGGAAGGAATGTTAAGCGCGCCAGTCTCTAAACAAACCAACGACGCCTTGAAACAGCTTTAATTCCTGTTACACGAAACCTTCTAATGTATTTCCACAACCCCCTGGAAACTTGCACCGTTAGCAAAGAACCAGGCTTCAGTAGGATTAGGTAAATGAATCGTCGTCCGGGTCTGGAAATTCACAGTCCGTAAATGCCAACCCTCTGGCAATAAAGTATCCCTCGAGGATGCTGACTCTTGCTGCACCGACCCTTGCTGCATTATACCGCCACCTTCGGGGCTCGCAGATATTACCTGAATGTACTCTCTGCCATCAGGCAAGCAAAGCACGTCGACCTTACGATCCGGCATGAAAATCAAGGAATGATGCTTGTCCACTTTGAGGAGTTGTGGACCGTCAGGTATTGGCGTTTCTGCCCCAAGCGCGGGTGGATTAGCGCAATGAATGAACTGATGCCCACTAATGTCACGTTCGGAAACAGAGCCATCTTCAGCATTACCGGGCGAGCGTCTAAAGTAGTGCACATCCATTACGGCAGCGCCAACACCCACAGCGATGAAACCGGCTGGTAAACTAAGGTTTTCCAAAGCTTCACTTGTCATGGGAAATCGAGATTGCCAGACAGTCTTTGAGCTTAACTCCATCACCTCTACGTGGGGTTTGTGGCAGTCAATGATGTCGAGTAGATTGATGCCTCCACGATTAAACGTGACCCATACAACTCTTTGTTCCCGAGAAACATGCAAAATTCTATAAATTTGATTCATCTTAGATAGCCATAATTAATGTTATCCATTATTATGGATTCTATTCTAATCGATTAACCAGCATTCAATTCCATCAAAGCTAGAGAGAAGTGCATGTCCGAGATCATTGTTTATGGCACACCTGTTTCACCGTTTGTGAGAAAGGTGGAAGCTGTACTCAACTTGAGCTCAGTTCCTTATGAGTTCGTCAACATCAACATTATGGATATGCCGGACTGGTTCTTAGAGATAAGTCCAGCGAAACGTATCCCGGTCTTACGTGACAAATCCATCGCGGAGAATGGCGCCGGAGGCACCATCGCAGACTCTTCTGCAATTTGCCTGTACCTCGATAAAAAACTCAATGCAGGACTATATGGAGAATCAGCTTTTGATGCTGGCCGAGTTGCCTGGCTTGAGGAGTACGCAGATTCAGAACTCGCACTACCTCTCGGCATGAAACTATTTCGACCGATCTTGTTCCCAAGACTTACCGGCAAAGAATCAGACCTGGACACCGCCAGACAAACTTACAACGAAGTACTGCCAAAGCTTTTTGACTACCTGGAAGACGCCCTAAATGGCAACGACTTCTTTGTGGGAAACAAACTGTCACTAGCGGACATCGCTGTAGGGTGCCAGCTCACACAACTGAACCTCGTCGTCGGATTACCTGATAACAACCGCTGGCCAGGTCTAGCTAAACACACCGAGGTTATGACAAACCACCCCTGCATCGCTGACAACCTCAGTGCTTGCCAGAATTTCCTAGGTCGAATCGTTCCAGAAAAAATAGATTTATCATGAGTTCACAGATACGCCACACCACCGACGGCAGACAGTTTGTTCGTACACCCGATGAACAATTCGAAAACCTACCTGACTTTCCATATCAACCCAATTATGTGGAAATTGATGGCCTGCGAATGCACTACATCGATGAAGGCCCCAAAGATGGTGAAGTCGTACTGCTGCTCCACGGGCAACCTGACTGGTCTTACCTTTACAGAAAGATGATTCCAATTGTCATAGCCGCTGGATATCGAGTAGTAGCCCCCGACATGATCGGCATGGGGCGATCGGACAAGCCAACGGATATTCACACACATACCATCTATGCTCATGCAGACTGGTGGCTAAAGTTGATTCAAGCGCTAGAGCTCAAAAACATCACGCTGTTTGGTCAAGACTGGGGCGGCTTTACCAGCTTGATCACGGTAGCGCATCACCCTGAGTATTTTAAGAGAGTGATGGTTTCAAACACAGCGCTCAATCTAATGCCGGAACCCGTGCTCAACATACCCCTCAGCATCAACCGAGAAGACTATCCCGTCGATCCAGATGCGACAATGCGTACGTTTGATGATTTTCTTGCTGTCTGCCAGGACAAGGGCTACATCAAAGAAGATATGTCTGACTTCTTTCAAGGTTGGATGACCTATGCTCTAACTGGGCCAGAGTTACGCGCAAGCGACAACATCATGCGAGACTTTGGCGGCATCAACCTCACAGAAGATGAAGTCAGAGCCTATGATGCCCCTTTCCCGGAAGAAATTTATATGACAGGCATACGTACGTTACCCAGTATGGCATCGATGATCGACGTCGATGCCAGCCTGGCTGCCTGGGACGCATTGAAACAATTCAACAAACCTTTCCTAACCGTTTTTGGTCAGTACGATATGCTAGTAGGCTCCGAGAAAGTTCAAAATACGTTAATCGATAATATCCCCGGAGCAAAGGCAATGCCCCACGACAGGATTCCTGCCGGGCACTTTATTCAAGAGTCTCAGGGTGAGGAGATGGCAACCAGACTGGTCGATTTTGTTGCTAACCATTAGTCGCTAGACGAGCCTCTTCTCACAGCAAACTTCCATGTGATAAAAATTTTGCATGATATAGGGCATAGCATCATTTTATTGCAATCATCGACTGTTTAGTAAGCAACCTAACTGGAGAGAGTTTCCACTAGATGCTGTTTGAATTTCAATAAATACATAAACTGCGCTCAGCCAATGATAGAAAATTGTCCACAATTTAAAGCCTCGATTAATACGAAGGAATAATGTTTATGACAGACCTCGCCGTACAAAGAAAAGAACTGATTTCAACTTCCATGAATCAGATAAAAAGTATCATCAAGTTCAAGGGTGTGAATCGTGACGCACTGGAAGAAGTGAAAAATATCGTGACCTCGATGACAGGTGAGGCTGAGATGTTTGGGGATTCGGCGTTTCCTACACCCACACCTGAAGAAATCGCAAAAATCTACCTGCTTTCAGACGAGGATGACGGTGACTTCTCTTTGTACCTGATTAGCGTGCTACCTGTCGGACCCTCACCGATTCACGATCATGGCACCTTTGCCGTCATTGCCGGGTTGGACGGCGACGAGGAAAACACGATCTACAAACGCCTTGATGATGGCTCAGAGGATGGCAAAGCGTCACTCGAAGTAGATTACAAGGTGACTCTGAAGTCCGGCGATGCAATTGCTTTTATGCCTGAAGACATTCATCGAATCTGCGTCGTTTCCGAAAAGCCAACCCGCCACTTCCACCTCTATGGCAAAGGATTTGAACAGCAAACCAATCGGTTGGAATTCAATATTAAAGAAGGCACAACGAAAAGTGCATCGGGATCTTTTATTCCAGTCGATGAAAGTCGGCGAGTTATTTAAGGGGCGCACTCTTGATAAAGAGCATTTCACCTGGAGATCTTCAAACACTTTTATTGAGTGAGGCGGAACATGCGCTTGTTGACGTAAGGGAGATTGATCCCTTCTCGCAGAACCATCTTCTATTCGCCGTGCCACTACCGTTCAGCCGATTGGAACTTTTGGTTTCCGATTTACTCCCCCGCATCTCAGTACCCATTGTCATCTGCGATGATGGTGAAGGGTTGGCCCAACGCTCAGCCACGAGACTATCGTCACTGGGTTACACCGATGTTTCCGTGCTTGAAGGTGGCATTAACGCGTGGCAATCATCGGGTTATGAGACTTACTCCGGCGTCAACGTCCCGAGCAAAGCCTTCGGTGAATTTATCGAGCATGAATCAGGAACCCCATCGTTATCTGCCGACGAAGTTCATCAAATGATGGAGGATGGTGAAGACATGATTGTTCTGGACAGTCGTCCCTATTCGGAATTTCAGTGGGCGAGCATCCCTACCGGACTCTGTTGCTCCGGTGCCGAACTTGTCTATCGTGGCTTTTCTGCGGTCCCTTCCCCAGAAACCAAGGTTATCGTTAATTGCGCAGGACGTACCCGCAGCATTATTGGTGCGCAGTCACTGATCAATGCTGGGTTACCGAACAATGTCTACGCGCTGCGCAATGGCATTATGGGATGGCGACTCTCTGGCTATGAACCAGCAAAGGGAGAAAAGAAGTGGGCAACAGCGCCTGATGACCACGGCCGGGCTAAATCCAAAGCTGCAGCAGAAAAGGTCGCTTCGCGTTTTCAAGTGAATGAGATAACGCAAGAAGAACTCAAAATGTGGCGGGAAGAACGTGCCAGTCGCTCATTGTTCATGCTGGATGTGCGAACCATCGAAGAGTTCGAAAAAGGTCACCTTAGTGATGCTGTCCATGCAGCGGGTGGTCAGGTGGTTCAGGCTACTGACGAATATATCGGCGTTCGCAATGCTCGCATCGTTCTGATTGACAATGATGGCATTCGTTCCTCAATGACAGCATCGTGGTTAAACCAGATGGGCCAGAGAGATGTTCGTACTTTGCAGCTGAACGGCTCAACTGAGTCGCTGGTCTCAGGCAGTCGACGTGCGACTGTGGCTGGGTTGAACGAAGCAAAGCCTGTTACCGTTTCCCCGGAAGTGGCACAACACAAGCAGCAACAAGGTGCCACCTTACTGGATGCAAGCCTCAGCACAGCCTACCGTGCCGCGCATATTCCCGGCGCCTGGTTCATTCTTCGTAGCCAACTGAATGAAAGCCTCTCCGCTTTACCAGATGCAAGCGAATATATTGTGACCTCCGAAGATGGTTCACTGGCGAGACACTGTGCAGCAGAGCTGGAAGCGTTAGTTGATAAGCCCGTCAGCATCATAGACGGCGGTAATCGGAGCTGGAAGGATGCTGGATTCGAACTGGTTAGAGACGATGCTAATTATGCCGTGGAACCCATCGACATCTGGCGCATACCGTTTGTTGCCAACGAAGCAAAAGGGGAGACCGTTGAAGATGCCATGCGCGCCTACCTCGATTGGGAAGTAGACCTCATGACGCAACTCGGAAGAGACGGTACAACCCGCTTCAAAAAATTTCCTGAGTCGAGGGATCAGTAATGTCATCCCTATTTGACCCACCCATCGAACGACGCCGGTCCGACAGTGCCAAGTGGGGGCAAGTTGCCCGAAGAGATACTGATGTCATCGGCGCGTGGCTTGCAGACATGGATCTGCCGTCTGCGGACAAAATCATCGAGGCGGTCAAAGAGAGGCTTGATGAACGGGTGTTTGGTTATTCAATGCCACCCTCCGGGTTCTTCCAGCTCATCATTGAACGACTAGAGCGAAAATATGCCTGGAAGGTAGAGCGAGATTGGTTCGTGATTCAGCCTGGTGTTGTGCCTTCGCTGTTTTTCGCCACTAATTGTTTAGGCGAATACGGCGATCGTGTGATGGCAGCAAGACCAAACTATCACTACTTTCTGGAAACCGCCGAGCGCACTGATCGCCTCTTTCAACCAGTTGACTGTCACTTGACCCAGGATCGATGGGAAATGGATTTCGATCAGATGAGGCAGACAATTAACCCGAAAACACGTGCCTTCCTACTCTGTAATCCCTTCAACCCTGTCGGTCGCGTTCTAGACCAACAGGAACTCGAGACAGTCGCTGAAATATGCTTGTCCAACGGCACGATGATCTGTGCGGATGAAATCCATGCAGAGCTAGTACTGGATGAAGACAAACAACATATCCCCATAGCGTCGCTTGCGCCAGAGATTGAACAAAACTCCATCACCTTATTCTCTGCTGCCAAAGCCTTTAACTTACCAGGAATCGGCGGTCTCTCGTTTGCGATTATTCCTAACCCGGAACTACGTGCCGCCTTTTCGAGACGTTCCTATGGCGTAGCCACACACCCGGGAGCACTCGCCTATGCAGCGACCATGGCCGCATATAGGGATTGTGATGACTGGCTCGAAGAAACAATCAGTTATTTGCGTGGCAATCGCGACTATCTGCAATCTGAAATTGCACAAATGAATGGGCTTTCAATGGCGCATGTTGAAGCCAGCTTTCTAGCTTGGATTGACGTCAAAGACCTTGGGCTCTCTAATCCGTATCAGGCATTTCTTGAGGGTGGCGTTGCCTTGTCCGACGGCAAGGAGATGGGTAGAAGCGATCATCTGCGTCTTAACTTCGGTTGCCATCGCTCCATTCTGGAAGAAATCATCCGCAGGATGAAACTGACGCTGGCTTAGTGGCTTAGGGGTCAGGACCAAGGAGGATAGGAATTATAATAGGGCTTTTCGATCGAAAGTCTGAGTATCGAATTAGATCGGTTGCCTGCTTGTTTTATGAAAGCGTGTAGCGGTATGACGAGTAGTGGGCTGTCGATCAAGCACCGCATTGCTCGCCATTGAGTTGGGCAGAGCGGCTCAAGCGTGTATTTGATATCGATATTTCTGTCTGCCCGCTGTGTGGCGGCACGCTGCGGGTGATCGCAGATGTCACCGACCCGGACGCGATCCGGACCATTCTGGCGCATCTGAAGCAACGCGCGCCACCTGATGCTGGGCC
>JABGVY010000048.1 GCA_018645845.1 Gammaproteobacteria bacterium
ACGTAATAAACTTCGGGCTCGGGCACACCGACAGCCAATGCGCTTTGCATCAACAGAGCCTCTACATCAAGACCCGGGTGCTGCGGCGTTATTTCTGCGTACTCACCCCCTGGTGTTCGCCTCAAGGCCAAACGCTGTTGCCCACCAGCGGTTTTGACGACCAACCGATAGGTTTCTTGACTCGCACCACCCGAGAGCCTGTCTACTTCGAGTAGACCTTTACAACCAGTGATGTGTGCAAGCACAACACGTTCGAGTTTTTCTCTAAAGCTATCGTCCGCTAACACTCTTCACACCTTTGGGCGCCTGCTGATTCATATAGCCAAACATATAACCTGCAATACGACGCATTTGTATCTCTTCAGCACCTTCGGTAATTCGATACCGACGGTGATGACGATAGATATGCTCGAAGGGTTTATGACGTGAATAACCCAGCCCACCATGCACCTGCATCGCGCGGTCAGCCGCGTCACAACACAGCCGATTTGCCTGGTAATTGCACATGCTGACCTTGTCCGATACAGAGAAGGCGCCATACTTATCCATAGCCCAGGCTGTCTTATGAATCAGCGCGCGAAGCATCTCAATCTGCGACTGCAGTTCAACCAGCGGAAACTGAACCCCCTGGTTAACAGAAAGTGGTTTGCCGAACGGCTTTCTTTCTCCTGCGTACTTCACCGACTCCGCGACGCAGTACTGGGCGGCACCGAGACTAGAAGCCGCCTGCCTGATTCTGTTTTCATTAAAAAAGTGCTGCACGATCTGCAAGCCTGTTCCTTCCCCGCCGAAGATAGCGCCATCGTCCACATAGACATCCTTGAACGAAACCGTGCCATGGTCGGTCGGCATGTTGAAGGTCCAAAGGAATTCTTCAATTTTCAGTCCGTCTGAGTTCATCGGTGTCAGGAAAGCAGTAATGCCGTCACCATCGCCGGGCTTACCACTGGTTCGTGCCATGACCATATCGTACTGCGCTTTATGAATACCGGTATTCCAGGTCTTCGCACCATTGATACGCCAGCCATCACCATCGCGAACGGCGGTTGTTTCCATGTGGGTCGCATCAGATCCGTGATCTGGTTCTGTAATACCAAAGGCAAACCCACGCTTCCCTTCCAACATGAGAGGCATCCACTCTTCTTTTTGTGCTTCCGTGCCGTATTCCGACATCAAAAGCACACCCACATTGTTGCCAACGATCGAATGTTCATTTTGCAGGTCGTTATGCAAACCAAGCCCCTGAGAGGCAAAGTGTTCGCGGATAATCGCCATCCCCAAGTTAGTGCCGCTTTGACCACCAAATTCCTCGGGCATTGCGTAACGGTAATGACCCGCTCGATCTGCTCTCATACGCGCCTCGAACAGCAACGCCTCCCATTCCCCATTGGGCAAGCCACCACGGTCCCAGTCGGTTCTCGCGTCTTCTCGTCGATGATCAAAAAACCGGATGTTGTCGTTTTCGTTTTCCAGCGGCTTGATCTCTTTCTCGATAAATTCATCTAGCACAACCAGGTAGTCGGCTATCTCTTTAGGGATATCAAAATCCATGGGTTACCTCTTTTTTAAATTTATTGGTTTTCAATAGTTCTGATTCGTTTAGACACTGCCGTCATTTAAATACTGCGCAAAAGGGTCAACGTCAGCGTCCCGGTGCCAGGTATATTCGGCTCCCCTGGCAATTGTTTCTGCCGTTTCTTGCCCAAAAAGCCGAGCAATTATAGCCAGCGACATGTCGATGCCGGCTGAGACGCCACTGGAGGTGACAACATCGCCATCGTCTACCCAGCGAGCGGTTTCGATCCAGTCCACTCTATCGGATTGCATGACCGCAAGGTTGAAGAACATTTTGTTTGATGTGGCCCTATGACCGTCCAGAAGACCCGCTTTTGCGAGCAAAGCCGAGCCAGAGCATACCGAAGATGTAATCTGAGCCCTTCCGGCCCGGTCCCGCAGAAAATTCAACGTTTTTTGATTTTCAAGTTCTGCAATGGTTCCGACACCACCTGGCACAAGAATCACGTCAAGGTCCGGCGCATCGTCAAAACCATAGTCTGCAACGCTGCTTGGCATTGGACTGTCAGCCATAGAGCCGGCTCTTACCGGGCCTTTACTTTCCGCGATCAAGACCGCCTGCAGCATGTCAGGCGGCAACGCAGTAAACATTTCCAGCGGCCCGAAAAGATCAAGCAATTCGAATCCTTCATAAAGTACTGCGCCTAGCATCAGTGGCTGATCGCTCATTTTTTTACCCTTTTTCTACCCAGACGTGAAAATAGCATCAATTACTCGAGAACTCAGCCCATCTTGTTAAACCGGCGGCACGCCCTGCCTTCCTTGGAGCATCCATTGAATCAACGGCAGATGTTCACGGCCATGAAAAACTTCCCCTTCGATCACGAAAGCCGGCGAATTGAACACGCCGTTGTCGACGGCATCTTGCCTGATGGCGTCCAAATCAGGCGCTTGGCTTTCTAAAAAGTGAGCCAAACCCTCTGTGCGAAACCCTGATTCTTCCATGACAACTTGGAGACCGGAAAGTGACTCAACGTCAGCACCATCACGAAAGGTTTTCAAAAAAGCGGTTTTCGCAAAAGAAAAACACTCTTGTTGCCCGGCGCTTTGGTCCGTCATCCAAACCATCCCTAAAGACAGGTACACGGGGGCTATCTTTCGCTTACCCTGCTCTGGATTGATTCCAAGCCTTTCGCACATCCTTTCATCTTCACGCTTAGCCGCCCGTTGACGCGCGTCTGCTCGTCGAGACTTATAACTCACCAGAGGGTCTGCCTGGCCCGTTTTTAGGTTTGAACCGGCTATATTACCCAGGGAACTGAGCATTGGTTTCCACATCAGGTCAACGGGCACCTTTTCGCACAGCTTCTGTAACGGCGCAAGCATCAGCCATGAGGATAATTCTGAAAAATTAAGATAAACAGAGATCACGACGCGACTAATCGCTTTTCAAGTATGGTGTCATAGCTGATGTCCGGTAGCGCACCAACCTGCCCTTGCAGATGCCAGCGTACCCTGGGCAAGTGTTGTCGACCAAAGTACGCTTCACCATCGATGACATAGGTGGGCACTCCATAATATCCCCTATCGAGAATTTCATCCTGCAGCCGATCATGATACTCACGCCCTTCGCCCGCGAGATAGCTCTCAAAACCCTGTACCGCACACCCTGACGCCCGCAACTGGCCAACAATGACATTGGGGTCTTCAATGTCGAGCTCTCGCTTCCAAAACCGCTCATAAGAGTCATCAAGATACCTTTTTAGCTCATCTCGTCCCTGGCGTTTTGCCCACATCAAACCAATCGCAAAAAGCGAGCTATCCCAGATTTTTTGAGTGCCTTTCAACGTCAAGCCACGAAGCACTGCATACCGGCGGGCATCCTTGTAAGCGTACTTTACCGCGAGCCATTGCTTGGATGAGCGACTACTCTCGGTCACCTTGCCACTATCATCTTTCTTCGCGGTACCAAGGAAGCTACCAATATTGAGCGTCAGCGGATACCAGTCAATTTCGATCCCAAAATCCTGCTCAAGCTGATAAGTCGCATCTTTCGCGATAAAGGCGTAAGGGCTTTTAAGATCGATGTAAACTTCCAGCTTTGTGCTCATATCTGCGAATAACCGGACCCTGGGCGACCGAACCCAATACCTTTGCCTTGGTCAATCCAGCCAAATTCCTTGAGGATCTGCTGACTGTAAGTCACCCGACCATTCACCTCAGCCGCGGGCACTGACGCCAAAAGGAGCGCTGTTTTTGCCATGATATCCACGGGCTCTCCATTGGGGTCGTCCATGCCCTCAACCAATTTGTGATAAACCGTGCCAGGCGTCGGCACCACCTGAGAGGGAGAATAACACGTGACCGCAATATCGTGATGCTGCACC
>JABGVY010000046.1 GCA_018645845.1 Gammaproteobacteria bacterium
AACAAGTAGTTGCTGGCCATGAGCACTAGCATTGCGCCGGCACTCATGACGCCCGCGAGAAACTGGGCGCCAAATGTCACGGTAATCACCATAAACGAATCAACTCCCTGGCTGATCATAGTGCTGCCATTGTTCCTTAGCCAAAGGTGCTTGCCTTTGGTGAGTCGCTTCAAGAAATGGAAGATGTACACGTCACAGTATTGCGCGGCGATATACGCCACCATCGAAGCCATGACCGCACCGGTTGTGGTGGAGTAAAGCAGTGTAAACAGCTCTACAGAGCCTGTTACCGAGCTACCGTTTGGCAAAGCGACATCCTCCGCCAGTTGAATCAGTTGCCAGGGAGGCTGGTTTTCAGGCCCGACAGAGGGCATGGCATTGCCAAGCCACATGGTGCCGAGAATGAAAAAATTTAGCCCTAATCCGACAGTGACCATAAAGTTCGCACGGGCACGCCCGTACAATTCACTGATCAGGTCTGTGCAGAGAAAGGTCAAAGGGTAGGGTAGTACACCCACTGCCAGGGCCATTGGCCCAAGCTGGATGAAACGGGTGATACCGATGATGTTCAACATTGTCATGGCACACAGGAAAAAACCCGCGAGAACCAGGAATACTCTTTCTCGTTTCTCCCGGACTTCATCGGAAATTTCTCTAGGCTGGTTATGCATACTAGTTCTCTATTTGTCCAAGGTTAGCGTGAATAATGGCGCCGTTTATAACCGGGTTGTCTGCAGCGAAACAGATAGTCCGTGCGATCTCATTGGGCTCGACTAGTCGCCCAAAGGTTGACCCAGCGGCGATACTATCCAGGATCTCCTGTGAGTCACCGACGTGAGCCCTTAACATCTCGGTGTTTGTGAATCCGGGACACACACAGGCAGTATGTATACCAGAACCAGCCAGATCCTGGCAGGTGGCTCGCATCATGCCGATCATGGCGTGTTTGGTAACAACGTAACTAAAGGAATTTGGAACGGCTTTCTCTGACAGTGTTGACCCAATATAAATAATTGACGAGCCGGCATTCATTTTCGGCAATAGGGCGGCGTTCAAAATCTGGGGTGCGATGACATTGATATTGATAACGGAACGAAAGTTATCAATGTCATCACTGCGTACCGTCTCACTGGTCAGTCTCGCCGCATTGTGGATCAGGTGAAATACTCCGGGCTTCAGGCTATCCGCGAATGCTGCGACTTCCTGCACTGCCTGTGCGCCTGCGAGATCAATCTGGACATTTTCTATGCCAGGCAGGTTTGCAGGGGTCCGCGACAGATTGAACACGAGGTGCCCTGCCTCACTAAACTGTGCGGCAGCGGCCTTGCCGATACCTTTGCTAGCACCTGAAATTACAACAGTACTCATGATTTTGCCTCTGAATTATTGAGATACCAGCTTGCGGTCCCATTTTGTCCAGGGCTGGATGAAACCTTCACTGTCATCTCTCTGATGTCCTCGGCCTTGATCTCGGGGTGGTCAAGCATTCTTTTCAGGAGGTAATGGCAGAGTTCCTCGACACTGGCATTTGATATCGGCAGGGTTATGACGTCTCTTGGTAAGAATGGTAGGCGCTCATTCCCGTAGACTCCCACGATATAATCCCCATCGCGTTCCAGCTGAAAGTAGGGCGATTTCTCCGGTAGGATTGTTTTCTCGTCTAATTCATCACATAGCGCTTTCATCACTCGTTTGATCAGTGAGTAGTCAAAGATTAAACCGTTGTCGTCAATCGGTGATGTAAGCTCGCATTCCACCTGGAAGTTATGCCCGTGAAGGTCCTCCCGCTCGGTCTGGGAAAAAATGGTAAAGTGTGCGGCCGAAAAATTCAGGGCCTGCTTGGCTATTTCTATCCTGCCTAATTTTTTTTGGGTCACGTTATCAGCCGGTAAAAAGTAAACGGGCATGTTAACAGAACCCACGAAATCCAGCAGTTCAACAGAACTCAGGGTTTCCACAGTGCTGCCTGGGCGTTGGCCGGTCAGTTGCCAGGGCCTTTGCACTTCAGGCACACTCCTGTATTGATTTTTTTGAATGGAGAAAAACCATGGCCCTTTCTACCTTAAGCCGCTCTATTAGGGGTGAAGTAGCGATTATTACAGGTGCCGCATCAGGTATGGGAAGGGCAACAGCGCACCTTTTCGGCGATGAAGGCGCGCGAGTCGCCTTGATAGATATTAATGACGATCCTCTGCAGGCAGTTGTCAAAGAAATGACCGATGTCGGTTACGACGCAAAAGGTTGGGCGCTGGATCTTGCAGATGAAGCAGCGATTGAAAAGGTGTTCTCGGAGATTGGTGATCATTTTGGTGGGATCGATATTCTGGTCAACAATGCGGGTATATCGATGTTTGCGCCAATAGATTCGGATGATTACGGGATCGCGTGGAGTAAAAGTATGGCTGTTCTTCTTACTGCACACACACTCACTATCCGAGCAGCCTTACCGTTGCTGCGTAAGTCCGCGCACGCTCGCATTGTCAATATTGCATCGACCGAGGGGTTGGGAGCAACTAAATATGGCAGTCCCTATACGGCTGCAAAAACAGGGGTAATTGGTCTAACGCGTTCTTTGGCGGTTGAGCTAGGTCCTGAAAATATTACCGTCAATTGTATTTGCCCTGGTCCTATCAATACTGGCATGACGTCAGCTATTGCAGATGGAGACAAGATCATCTTTGCTAAGCGCCGCGCTGCGCTCAGGCGTTATGGGGCTCCGGAAGAAGTCGCACATGGCACACTTGGGCTGGTTTTACCGGCGTCACAATACATCACCGGCGTTGCTCTGCCTGTTGATGGTGGCCTGACCATCCGAAATGCTTGAGCAGATGAAAGCGAATCGTTCAGAGAAAGCTTTCGATCGCGAAAAAATGCACGCGGGCAATGCAGGTCTGGAGATTGATCATGCGGCCGTCGAGATCGAGGTCGAACGCCTTTTGGCCAGCATGAGTTTGCAGCAAAAGATTCATGAAATACGTGGCTGGCAGGCAGCGCCCATCGACGGGCTTTACTATGCCGGTGGAGACGAAGCACTCAAGATACCTGCTTACAGGATGGTTGACGGTCCAAGAGGGGCGAGAACCGGAATGGCGACGGCTTTTCCTGTGGCAATAGCGCGAGGAGCAACCTTTGACGTAGAGCTTGAACGAAGGGTTGGTTTAGCGGCTGGTCTGGAGGTTGCCGCTAAAAACGGCAATGTGATCCTTGCACCGACTATTAACCTGCTCCGCCACCCGGGTTGGGGGCGTGCCCAGGAAACCTACTCGGAAGATACCTTTCACATGGGGGCGATGGGCGTGTCGTTTGTGTCCGGCGCTCAAAATTACGTGCTTACCAGCCCGAAGCACTTCGCACTTAATAATATTGAAATGACCCGGTTCGAGATGAGCGCGAATATCGACGAACGCTCACTGCATGAGGTTTATCTGCCGCATTTCAAGCGCTGCGTCGTTGAAGGTGCTGCAGCGTCGGTGATGAGTGCTTACAACAAAATAAACGGTGTTTACTGCGGTGAACACCCCGCTTTGCTCAACGATATTCTTCGGGACGACTGGGGGTTTAAGGGCTTTGTGGAATCGGATTGGTTTCTGGGAACACGGTCCACCGCAGCTGCGATTAATGCGGGCATGGATATCGAGATGCCTGTGGGTTACCGGTTTGACGACGAGAAGATTATGGCAGCGATCGCTGCCGGTGAACTGACTGAAGAAATAATTTCGCGCAATGCAGGTAGGGCGCTATATCAAAAAGTTGCCTTCGATCTTGCAAACAGGGAGCTACCCGATGCGTCAGTGGTGGAAAGCAGTCAACATATTGAACTGGCAAGGGAAGTGGCTGAGAAGTCATTCGTATTGTTAAAAAATGAGGCAGTATTGCCTTTATCGACATCGCAAAGTATCGCGGTTGTCGGTGACCTTGCAGATGTCCCGAACCTGGGCGATCGTGGTAGCAGTATGGTGACGTCATCAGAGGTTACCACGCCCCTGGCTGGGCTAAGGGCTTTTGGGAATCAGGTAGACATTAACTACTACGCCAGCGACGCTGACCTTGGCGGCATCGGAGAGTCTGATGTCGCAGTGGTTGTCGTTGGGCTGACGTATAAAGAAGAAGGTGAGTTCATTCCTACGCAGCAACAGGAATCAGAGGGCTCTGA
>JABGVY010000045.1 GCA_018645845.1 Gammaproteobacteria bacterium
CCGGACCTGGCACCCTTCATCTCAACCAACAGAATCGGCATTCCCGACAACTGACTCACCAAGCGCCCGCCGGTCAATTTGTAGACAATCACGTTCACTTTGGTAAAAAGTTTCAGCACCCACCTGGGCGGCACATCATTACTGGTATCTTTTTGTTCACTCATAACGTCTCACCCGCGTCCTGTCGTTTATGACTTGTCCAACCTCTGCTCGCGAAGGGCTTTTCTCCTCAGCTTGCCCGCATCATCTCGCAACGGCTCATCCGAAAACTCGATGGTTCTAGGGATTTTGTATTGGACAAGCCTTTCCGACAGGTGGCTCAATAATGCTGCTTCGTTTAACCCCCCCGGCGCATCAACAATAGCATGCACAAAATTACCCAGATCCTCATGAGGCAACCCTATGACGGCTGACGAGCGCACCCCTAGACAGCTGTCGATAGCGGCCTCGACC
The DNA here is from genome assembly GCA_018645845.1 of Gammaproteobacteria bacterium. Lineage (GTDB taxonomy): Bacteria > Pseudomonadota > Gammaproteobacteria > Pseudomonadales > Azotimanducaceae > UBA9659. The sequence continues at coordinate 454 of JABGVY010000045.1, forward strand.
TCAGCCGGATATATGTTTGCGCCACCAGACAGAATCATATCTGTCTGCCTGTCAGCCAAATACAGGTAACCGTCTTCATCGAGGTAACCCATATCGCCAATACTTTCAAAACCCCCGGCAATAGCTTTTGCTTCTGCCCCAATGTACCGATACGTGGAGCCCTGCCCAGTTAGCGGCCGCAGAAACACCTCACCAACCTCATTGGGGGGCAGGCGCTGACCCTCATCTCCTACCACTATAATTTCACAGGTCGCATTTGGCTTGCCAACAGATCCGCGGTGCAACATCCACTCGATGCCACTGATGACCGTCCCACCTTGTGCTTCAGTACCGCCATAAAGTTCCCAGATAACATCAGCACCCAACCATCCAATGAATGCCTCCTTCAACCAGGCAGGACACGGTGCCGCCAGATGCCATAGAACTTTGAGGCTGGACAGGTCATAACTGGCTCTGACTTCTACCGGCAAATTCCAAATCCGCTGCATCATTGTAGGCACCATATACACAATATCTATTTGCTGGTCCTGTATCAGGCGAAGGGTTTCTTCCGCATCAAACCTTGTCGTCACTGTGATCTGGTTACCACGAAAGAACGCACTCATGGCCCAGACAAAAGGGCCGTTATGATAAAGCGGACCCGGTATCAACATCGACCCCTGCAATCGGGTGTGCAATCGATCCGCATCTATATCCCATACCGCCGGGCTGGTGGTCACGATTAGTTTTGGCCTACCTGTACTTCCACCGGAGGTCATTGCCTTAAAAGAAGTCGCAATTTTTTCAGGCAAAGGCTCGTCGGAGATGGCTGGGTCCGGCTCATACCCAGCGGGCAACGTCTGGTATCCCTCGTGGGACCCATCGGCAACACCGGTGATCAGCCTGGGCTTGCCTACTTCTACAATCTGGTCACGTTCGAATTTAGGTAACCTGGCTGAAACAGGCTGCGGCGTCGCGCCGGCTTTCCAGGTTGCGATCGTTGACTTAAAAAACTCGATACCATTGGGCAATGCAATCGTCACAAAATCATCCTGGCTCACACCAAGGGATTCATAGGCCCTGGCCAATCTGTTGGTTTCCCTGTCCAGTTGATTCCAGGTGATGGTTTCACCTTCATGGTAAATCGCTACACGATCTCCCTGTATCTCAGACCAGTAACTGACTATTCGACTAAGTGGAACCATGCGCATACTAACTACTCCAAAGAACTACTCTTTCCCGGCTTCAATACATTTCGGATCAAGAGCCCTAGCGCCAATGACAATGCGGGCTGCAAACCTCTTCCCAGCAAGCCATTCCCAGTAAATTCGGCCGCAGTCATGTGCATGCTTTTCGTTGATCATATTCGCTAAACCCAGGTCCTTCTCTATCTCCCAGCCTACTCGGCACCAAAATCTCCGTCAAACGCTTGAGTCAAGGTCGGTCATCGACCTAGAATCCGCTCCTTTCGTTCACGAGTGAGACCAGAAACGTGTTAAAGCTTTCCAGCGCCGATTTTCTTGAGATGAGCCACCCCATTGCGACGATGAAGTGGCAACTTCCCGTGGTACCGAAAACCACCGGCGGGCGCGGCTCACTCTTTGGTGGCGCTGGCCTCGCTGCAGGCATCGTTGCCCTGGAGCAAGCAACAGAAAAACCTATCGTCTGGGCGACCGGACAATATCTGTCGATCACCCAGCAACCTGTCACTCTCGACATTGAGGTTTTACTCCCTGCAAAAGGGCGAAACGTCACCCAGGGCCGGGCGGTTGGTCACCTGGGCGAGCAGGAAGTCATCACAGTGCTTGGAGCTTGCGGCCAACGACCTAATATAGCGGAGGGCAATTGGTACCAAATGCCCCGCGCACCAAAACCCGAGAACTGCGATAAACTTGAAAGACTTGATGATGGTGGCACCATTCATGAACACGTAGATATTCGACTAGCGCGAGGTATGTTTGGGTTCTCTGGTGCCGGCAAGCCGAGTGGAGACAACCAGTCCCTGCTCTGGGCTCGCATGCCCGAGGTCGAACATGACGCAGGTGCTCTGGCGATTGTCGCTGACTATATGCCCTCAGCACTCGGCAATGCCCTTGGCAAGACCATGAGCTGCACCAGCCTCGACAACACCATCAGGATTGCGAATCACGCTCCAAGTGAATGGATACTCTGCGAGAACCAGATCGAGCATGTCGGCGATGGCTTCGGCTACGGCCGAGTCAACATGTGGAGTGAGTCAGGTATCCTACTCGCCACCGCAAGCCAGAGCCTGATTGTGCGATTACCTGACTGGTAGCATTATGGTGAGGCAAACTTGCCCTCACTGTAGACCATCATATATTGGTTACCCAGCTTACCATTCACTTCCTTTAGAAAGGCCTGCATATCATCTTTGCTTAGATCGGAAACTGCTTTTGCCAACTGCATATTGGAATCGAATGTCATAACGCCTCGATCCAGGTCTGCCCAATAGCGCTTAGATCTTTGCGAAAGGTTTTTGTCTCTCTGGGTTAACTTCGCGATTAAACCACCCTTGTTCGCGCCAAACTCTTCGTCCGACATTTCGGAAAGCACCCGCTCCTGGATAGTCATGAATGCCAAAGTCCTGTCCCTGAGCCTGTCGGGGCCAGCGACCGGAGACTGAATAACAAAACTTATTCCACCGCGATCCCTGAGTTGCGTATTAACTGCGGACACAACGTAGCCAAGTTGCTGTTCTGTTCGAAGTGATGAGAAAAAACCAGGCGCAACCAGGTGAGTCAGTAGTGTGCTTCTGGCCCTATTCTCAAAACTCGACGCTTCATCCTGAACGTAGAGCACCATGGAGGCGTCATTATGGTCTATCCCAAGCGGCATCGAACTCGCTCCTTCCACCTCAATTACCGTGGTCGAAGCCGGCGCGACATCACTTATCCGGACATGTCGCTTTAACAAACCTGCCAGCTCATCAACTCGAGCTTTCGTCACGTTCCCATGGACCAAGCCTTGAATGGACATTTCCTGATGGACGCTGTCCCTCCAGACAGCAAGACTTTCCCGTGTAACGCCTTCTAAGGCACCAATGATCTGTTCCGCTGTCCAACTTGAATCAAGAAGTTCATCCTTCGATCGCTGGTAGCTTTGAAGGAACGGCTTGTTCTTCAGGGAGTTTGCAAGATCCTTGATTAACTCACCTTTTACTACATTGAAACGATCTTCTTTGATCTCAAGATTCATCAAGCGGGTTAACAGCTCTTCAAGCAACACAAGTTGTTTGTCATTATAACCGCCAACCGAGACTCTAAAGCCCCTCGGCGGAGCAGCGATTTGGTAACTGACACCCGCCAGCAGCGCGGGATAAGCAAGCGCATTCAGATCATCCTGAACAAGCATGCTATACAACTGGGACTGCGCCGCGTCAGCAAGGGCAATGAATCCACCATCGTTACGAAGACTGACATGAATCACTGCCCGGGGCACATTGAATTCCAGATCCGTGTCCATGTAGAGCTCAAGCCCCTTGTCCGCTATCACTGGCTTCGGGCCTAGTGCGTCGCCTTGTGCCAGGTCTAGCGACTCTGGCAAAAACGGGTTCAACTTAGGCAATTCCAACATACTAGAATCAACCGTCGCCACTGAGATCTCACCAAGCTTAAGGTCGTATGACACACCAAACCACGCCTCCGTGGATTCGCCTTTGTAGCCTGGAGATGACAGCGTCATCAATACGTTGTCTCTGGTTAGTAGCGTCAGGAAGGACCTGATCAGCGAAGCATCAAATTCCTCCATCAGGTAGGGTGCTACCAGAAGATCTTCCGCCGGATAGTGCTGCAATGCCGGGGCAATCGATCTGACAGCGTTCATGGCGCTCGATTTCTCACTGAAACGAAATGCGAGCTGGGCAACTGTTGCCTGCTCTTGGTAGATCCACTCTTCGATCTGTCCGTCTTTCAGCAGATTCAGATAGGCGAACAGGTATGCGCTGATTTCATCCACGTGGGCTGCCCCAGCTTCGGTCAGGCTGATATTGACCGCCATGACGCTATTGTCCTTATCCACTTGCGACTCTCCAGCCGACAAACCCTTTATCCAGCCCTTTTCATTAAGTAACGCGTGCAGGCTTCCACCACCTTCATGGCCAAGCAGGTTTGAGATGTACTGAACTGGCTTTTTTCGATAATACGTCTGAATTGACGGCATCGGGAAAGCGTAACCAACCCGGTACTCATCTTTTAAGTTGTCGAATACGAGTGTCGCAGGCAACTGGCCCTCCGCATAAATGGGCTTGTTGATCTTTGATGCTTCAAGGCGCCTATTCTTAATGGGCAGGAATGTTTCAGTGACCCATGGCTGCATCTCATCCAGGGTCTCGTTGCTCAGCACAACCAGCGCCATCTGGTTAGCAGAATAGTTCTCCTCGAAAAAAGTCAGCAGGGCGCCGTGCACGTCACCCTTTAACGTTTCCAGGCTACCGATACTGAATTTTGAAACCGGGTGCTCCGGGTTCGACGCCACTTTCTGGACAACATATGATCGCCAGCCGTCATCCTTCACCTGCATCTGGTACTCAGAGTTCACTGCATTCTTTTCACGATCTACGTATTCCTTCTCTAGCAGCGGCGAGATAAAGAACTGGGCGAAGCGGTCCAAACCTTCATGAAACGCTTCCGGCTGAATATCAAAAAAGTAGTTGGTGTGGTCAGGCGCGGTATAAGCGTTTGAACTGCCCCCATGTGCCTTGACAAAACTAAAGTATCCATCCGCTTCCGGGTACTTTTCCGTTCCAATAAACAGCATGTGCTCCAGAAAATGTGCCAGGCCCAATCGTTCTGATGGATCATTAAAGCTGCCACGAAAAGCGGTCAGTGAAGCCGCCGCTTTATCTGCTTTCTGGTCCGATATCAGGACGACCTTAAGGCCGTTCACAAGTTCCAGGTAGCGGTAATCACGGGTGTCATTGGGGCTCTTTTCAATTTGCAGAACCGACGGGATTGAAGACTTGCTTGGACTGTCTTCCGCAACCTGAGTGGATTCGCATGACACAAGGAGAAGGGCGATCGGAGCCAAAAAAAACCAAGGAGCCTGAAACTTCATAGAGTAGATCCTAAACACGGAGCGCGTATCATAAAGCACCTCAGGCATTCGAGATACTAAACCTGAAACTTGCCCAACCATTTTGGAAATGTCTACCTAACCACAGCCAATGTTTAACCTGGCGGTTGAACAAACTGGCTTTGCACTCTAACCTTAGTGCACGATTGATCACGGAAAAACAAGAAATGGCAAAGAAAGCAGCTTGGTATTACTTCAGAAAGGGATGAACTACCTGCACCAGAGCATCCAAGTTTTTGGAAGCCAGCAAAATCGAGATCCTTGACACCGTCATGGCCAGCAAAAAACTGCAGGCATCTGACGCTAAAGCACTGCTAAAAGACGCATCTAGGCTAGTCGCCATGAAAGGCAAGAAAGTACAAGAGTTCGATATTTCATCTAAAGTAGGAAGCGATGCTGTCGAATCAATGCTCGGCCCAACAGGCAATATGCGCGCACCAACCATCAAGGTAGGCGATACTTACCTGGTAGGCTTCAATGAAGAAATTTTCGCCTCGGAGTTTGGTTAGTCGAGCAACAGAGAAAGCTTAGCTTACTTGCGTGGATGAGGTTCAAGAACTGACCCTTGTATATGCAAACTAGTTACTTAAGCTTGACTCACTCAATGTTAACCCGCTTTCACATGAACCGAACTGTCGCTGCATTGATCCTGAGCTCCTGCGTGACGGCCTGCGGCGGTGGCGGTGGCGGTAGTGGCTCAACGCCCGCTCCCGAACCACCAGCTAGCAACCCTGACTTGGAACCGACTACCCTGGTACTTCTGGATTCAGTTCCCGGTCCCGGTGTCACCAATGTGGAGCCCGGGCAATTAACGTCTAGTTTCGCCCATCGTGGCTATTCAGATCTTAGCCTTGAACTCAGCAGTGATTGCAGCGGTTTTGTAGGCACCACTATACGCCGCGACCTGTTCGACCTTTCTGTCGCCGATTTCGATCAGCTATTGGATCACAAGATAAAGTGTAATCTTGAAGAAAGCTCGTCTTATACCATTACCGCAATCGGCACTCGCAGCAATGACGGAGAATTCACCTCGGAGTTGGTTATTTCTAGCGGCGTGACCAATCCTGCAGGCCTCACCGTGATCAATGAATTCATCCAGCCAAGAGACACCGTCAACGATATGTTCATTGGCTATATCGATGGCGCTTTCTTTGAAGACCTTGACCTGCCCTCCGGAATCGAATCTCTGGTCCGTGGCCTTGTCCTTGAAATCGCTGAAGCAAACTGGGGTAATCTGGTGGACCCGGATGCTCTCTACGATGTCACCTCGCAGCGGGTCAGCTACCTTTCACGACACCCGGATGGATCGCCTTCCGCTGAACTAACCGCTGCGATTACCTTTCCTGTCATCGCATCAGGCAACGATTTTGCTACCAGGGATCGCGCGATCATTCTGGCTCACGCTACCGGAAGCACGCCCGGGGACCTGGATAATACCGATGCCTGGTACATTCTGGCGAACTTGTTCGCGTCTCGCGGATACCTTGTTATCGCACCGGACAACTACGGTCGAGGAGGCACTGGGACTGAGCCGGAAACCTACCTAATGGCAAACAGAACAGGACTAAATATCCTCGATCTGGTGAACCAGGTGCTGGAAGAGACTGCCTATGATGAGGTCTACAACGGGTCTGATCTCGCCATTATCGGCTATTCCCAGGGCGGGCATAGTGCGATTGGGCTCCATCTGCTATTTGAAACCCAGGGGCCAGAAAACCTATCGATACGAGAAACCTATGCCGGGGGCGCTCCCCATAACCTGTACCAGACCGTACGGGGAGTAATGCAGCATCTGGATGGAAGCTGCGACGACGGCGCCTATTGTCAATACGTCGATGAAGACACTACTGTGCCGTTTGCGACCGATAGAATTTTACCGGGCTTCCTGCGCTACACAAATACCGGCCTGCTGCTTGAAGACGTGGTGACCGGTGAAGAAATTAATCCAGAGTTTGTCACCGCTTTCCTTGCTAACGACCCTGAGCTGGATAACTTTAAAGCAATGTTACAACTGAGTAGTTTTACGCAGATAGTGTCCGCAGGAGATAACTTTTCCGGCTCAAACGCACTGGTTCACCTCTACCATTCGCAATTCGACCGACTGGTGCCGTTCGCCAATACTTCAGAGCTGGCAGCGGTTCTTGAACCTGCAGTAACAGTCGACTTTCACGAGAACCGTTGCAATTCAGATGGCTACGAAGCTATCTTTAACCTCACGGACAAAGTGGGTGTCTTGCACACCCTTTGTGGGCTCTCTGTTCTGGACGACGCACTGGCAGATTTTAAGTAGCGCTTCTGAACTTTCGCCGCTAGTGGATTTCAGTCTGTCCTTTCCAGGCCTCCCGTAATTTTCCCATATTGAAACCCGGCTTTTGCGAAGCTTCAATGACAACACGCTCGCGGGCGATGATCTTTTTTGCCTCGTCAACGATAGCCTCTGCATCTTCTACGGGAACAACAACCGAACCATGCATATCAGCATGAATGAGGTTTGAATCACTGACTTCCATTCCATGGACATTAACGTCGCCCCCCCAATCAACCACGTTCACAAAGGCATGTGATGGGTTGATCATCCCCGCTAGCATTTGGAACTTCTCCTGACTATCAGGAATATCCCGTACGCTGCCATTCGTGACAACACCAAGACACCCCAGCCCGAAGTGAATATTGGTGTTCACCTCACCCCAGTGAGCGCCATACCCGGGCGTATCATCGACATCCTGGATAATCGCAATACTTGGCGTAGGACCACCTTCTGCAATGTAACTATAGTATCCATCAGCATCCATCCTTCTCGCCGGCTTATGAGCGGCCCTGATTCGGACGGTGCGGGCAAATCCAAGAATCGGAGGAAGCGAAGGTCTGACACAGACAAAGGGGCGAATGTTGAACCCCCGTGCACGCCGACCCGGATTTACGATTTCAAGCGCATTGCAGACGGTTGGCGTGTCCAGCGCCAGCAAGGCATTCCATATCTCTGGTGATAGCTCGGGTGATAGGCTAGTCATTGTTCCTCCTCAAATTCGCCAGGGGTCGGATATTCTTTAAATTGCAGTACATCACCACCAATCATATCCCAGCTTGCCTTCGAGCCAACAAAGATGTGGCGTGCGAGAGTAACTTCCGGGTCATCGTTCAGGCAGCCGAGCGAAACCCCGTGAACCTCACCATTAAAAACCCCGCACAAGGTCGAACCACAGACTTTACAGAACTGCAGGCCCGCTGTTTCCTGGTTCACATATGACGTTAACAGTGCTTCACCTTTGGTCCACTTAAATGTACCCGGGTGCACCAGCGCATAAGCTGACCC
>JABGVY010000151.1 GCA_018645845.1 Gammaproteobacteria bacterium
AGGAAATCATGAATATAATGGAGGTTATTCCATATTGTGCAATGCATCACCATGGCGAGACTGGACCCTATTACCAGCCTGACAAGAACAGACCTGATCATGTTGGGCGCTCTGGCGCTTTCAATATCAGCATCAGCGCTGCTTCCCGGTGCCCGCACTGTTTCTAAATCAATGGTTTACGCCTCTCCTGCAAAACCGGTCGATACTTTATCCACTCATCAGGTATCGACTCATCAGGCGGTCACCACAGACAAGATGGTCGTCACCAAAGTTTCAAACATCGCATCCGAAATCCTGCCGAACTCGGAGGTAGAAAGTAGATCCTACCCGTCCACACTGCCCGATTTTGCTGCCATCAATGATGTCAGTACAAAAAAGCAGACGTTTTTCAGCTACATGTTGCCAAAGATCCGCCAGGCAAACGACAAGATACTCGCCAACCGCCGTCTGCTGCTGATGATCCGCGACGATCTAGCAACCGGCGACGCACTTGACGAGGATGACGTTCAGTTTGTCAGCTCGTTAAAGGCTCGCTACAAGATCAAGCAAAAAACCAGCCTGCGCTCCACCATTGACGATTTGTTGATCAGGGTGGACGTGGTTCCCGAATCCCTGGTACTGGCACAGGCCGCCAACGAGTCGGGGTGGGGAACCTCAAGGTTTGCCAAACAGGCAAACAACCTGTTCGGCGTCTGGTGCTTCAGCAAAGGCTGCGGACTAACGCCAAAAAATCGCGACGAGGGTCTTAATCACGAGGTGGCAAAGTACGAGTCGGTTCAAGAAGGCATCATTGCCTATGTTCACACCATTAATACCAACCCGGCATATATCCAATTACGGCATATTCGGGCGACCACACGATCAGAGGAACATCACTTCAGCGGACACGCTCTTGCAGAAGGGCTCCTGAAATACTCAAGTCGCGGCATCGACTATGTTCGTGACATTCAACAACTGATCAGAGTAAACGATCTGCAGAAATATACCCTGCCACTGCAGGCATAGAGCCCTTCTTGCTGTATCACGTTTTTCATATCAAAGATGTTTCCAGGCCTGGTTCGGCACATCTCGTCAAACTGGCGAACGACGATTTAACCAAACAGATACACGCAGCGGGTCATGGCGTTTTTGGAATCTTTGCCTCACTCTTTGGCCTGGCCAGCAACGAGATTTACCTCGTCACCTTTGGCGAAACCCAGACATCACTCTCGTTCCCTGATGACGTGCAACTTCTCTCCACTCATTTATTTAATCCCACTCTACGTCCACTGGATCATCAAGCCAGAACAAGAGCGGGCATCTATGTCTTTCGATGGTTCAGTGTTTTGCCTGACGCTGTCGATGAAATTATCCAACTTTCCTACGATGCCTGGCCAGCTTTCGAGGGGAGTTTTGAAACCGAGGTGCAGGGGTTGTTCGTTGAGGCAACCGGACAACCTTCACAAATGCTACTGATCACCTGGTACAAAAACTTAAGCGCCTGGGAAGAATCGAGACATCCCCCCAAAGACGCCCGCGAGAATTTCCTACGCAGGCATCAGCTCACCTTAAATGCCAAACCGATCGCAACCATGCTCACTATGCCCGAGAGTCAGAGCCAACTGGTATCACACTCTTAAGCGGCATCCAGATAGAGCAATCGCCACAGGGTTGCCGCGACAAGCGCATGATCGATGGCGCCACTTTGTAAAAGTTCAGGCAGGTCTTTCATCGGAACCAATTTGACTTCGGTGTGCTCCGTCGAAGTGTTGGCAATTTCACCGATCGCTTGGCACTGCCTTGCAACATATGTATGAAGCTTATTGGGAAACAGTGCCGGGTTTGGGTTCAGCACGCCAAGTGACTCTACACTGCCTGCCTGATACCCTGATTCTTCCATGCATTCACGAACCGCAGCCACCTGGGGGTCCTCTCCTGGGTCGACCATACCGCCTGGGATTTCCAACGATATCGCCTCGCTCCCATGGCGAAATTGACGAACGAAAACCACTTCATCATCCACCGTAATCGGCACGATATTGACCCAGTCCGCCGAATCAATAAAAAAGAAATTATGTTCATTTCCCGTTCGAGGGGAAATCGAAGCCGACTCATTGACAGTAAACACCCGACAGTCAACGAGCTTCCTGCTCGCCTTTCTTATCCAGGGGCGTATTTCACTCATTTAATGGCCCTTGAAGCTAGGCGCACGTCGTTCAAGAAACGACGCCACACCTTCCTTGTGATCTTCAGACTTAAAACACTCTGCCAGTGCCGTGGTGTGGTTAACCATGTGCTCACCGACATTCGAACCCAGGCCTTCGTAAACCAATGCTTTAATACGCTGGTGAGAAAAGGGCGAGCCCTTCAAAATCGCGTCCGTCAGTTGCTTTGTTTTATCCTCGAGCTCTTCCGGCTCAAATACGCCGGAAATAAATTTGAGTTCATGCGCTTCCGCCGCTGAAATAAACTCACCGGAGTACAGCAACCACAGCGCCTGCGAGGTTCCAACAAGCTTCGGCAACAACCAGCTCCCGGCGCCAGTATCAGGGACCAACCCTCGATGGGAAAAGTTCCAGGCAAAGCGTGCCCGGTTGGAGGCTATCCTGATATCACACTGTGATGCGAACTCAGCCCCCATACCGACTGCAGGACCATCCACAACACCAATCACAGGTTTAGGACACTCAACGATAGGCCACCATTTACCTCTCTCCTCTGCGGAACCACGAAGGCCCCGCTCTTCCCCCGGTATAGAAGACAGGTCTGACAGATCAGTTCCTGCGCAGAAAGCCCCGCCGGTTCCTTTCAGCACCACCACACGCGCGTCGTCATCTTCTCCGGCCCGAGAAAATGCCGCGATAAAGTCACCTAGCATCGCAAAGCCCATCGCATTCTTTTTCTCGGGGCGATTAATCGTAATGGTACAAACCCCATCAGCGACGTCATACAAAATCCACTCACTCATCATCAGCTCAATCCGTCAACAGGTATTGCCGCACCGTGCACTGCAATCGCGGCGTCAGAGGCCAGAAACCCTATCACACTGGCCAGCTGAGACGGAGGAACCCACTTGCCATGGTCCGCTTCGGGCATGTCTTCCCTGTTCCTGGGTGTGTCAATCGTACCCGGCATAATGCAATTGACATTAATTTGCTGCTCTCGCAATTCAGCGGCCATAGCTTCAGTGAGTCTCATTACCGCGGCCTTCGACGCTGTGTAAGCACCCATATTTGCAAAACCCTGGGTCGCTGCCTTGGCAGCAATATTAACAATTTTGCCGTTACCCTGCTGTTGCATATGTGGGACGACTACACTGCTGGTGTTAACGATAGAGCGGGTGTTGAGGTTAAACAAAAAGTCCCAGGTAGAATCCGAGGTCTCGTGAACCGCCTCTCCCATTAAAAACCCCCCAGCAATGTTACACAGGACATCAATTCGTCCCAGATCATCAATGACCTTTGATAGTACCAGCTGACAACTATTGCGACTGGTTAGATCAACTTCCTGGTATTGATGCATAGAACCTTTCACAGGATAGGCTGAATCCAGCAACTCATGACTGTAGTCCAGGGCAACGACGCGCGCGCCACCTGTCGCAAAATACTCAAATACCGCGCGACCTAACGCGCCTGCGGCCCCCGTGACCACCACAACCTTACCTGCAAACACGGCTTACTCCTTTTTATTAAACAACCAGCATTATAACGAGTTCTTCCATATTTGACCTGTGCGTTACGAGCCTTTACGGTAGCGCTTGTCCTTTTAAGCTGGAAACAACGTGGAATCAATCAAAACATTTTGCCGGGTATGCGAACCCTCATGTGGACTTGTCGCAGAAGTCGATAGCAATGAAATCGTTTCTCTGAAACCGGATAAGTCACACCCGGTAACCAAGGGTTTTGCATGCCACAAGGGAATCGCCACGCTTGAGATTCACAAGGACCCCGACAGGCTGAATTATCCTGCACGTCGATCGCCTGAGGGCGGCCTTGAGCGAGTCTCCTGGGATACTGCAGCCAATGAAATTGCAGTACGAATCGCGACATTGAAACAAAAGTACGGTCCTGGAGCAGTTGCCTCCTATACGGGCAACCCGCTGGCATTTAACTCACTGGCAGGACCTGCTATCGGTTCGTTTTTGCTTAACAATGAAGTTCGCCGAAATTTTTCCTCCGGGACCCAGGACTGCGCCAATAAATTCGCGGCATCAGAGGCCGTATTTGGATCCAGCACCATCCATCCCATACCCGACATCGATAACACTGATTTCTTGCTTATCTTTGGCGCAAACCCCCGGGTTTCCCACATGAGTTTTATCTCTATTGCCGACCCAATGGAGAGCCTGCGAGCCGCTTCGAAAAGAGGTGCAGATATTCGTTTCGTCGACCCTCGCCACAACGAATCGATTAAAGGAATCGGGACCCATGTACCCGTCAAGCCGGATACCGATGTTTACCTGATGGCAGCTATTCTGCACCATCTGTTTGATCAGAACATGGTCAATCACGAGTACATCCAAGATCACGCAGATCACATAGAGGGACTCCGGTCTTTCATCAAAGAGTACAGCCCGCAGCAGGTTTCCCGTGTTGTTGGCATCAGCGCGCAATCGATAGCGGCATTGGCGGATGACATAGGCGCAGCAAAAAGCGCTGCATTCTACATGTCCACCGGCGTCAACATGGGGCGACAGGGCTCGCTCGCCTACTGGCTGCTTTTTATGCTTAGTGTCGTAACAGGCAATCTGGACAAGCCCGGCGGAAATGTTTACTCGCGAGGCTTTTATCCAGCAGCAAAAGCCGGACGGATGCAGGGTGAAGTTAAATATGAGCCAACCCCACTTGGCGATGTGCGAAAAATTCGTGGTTCACTACCCGGTAACCTCATGGCGGATATGATTCTTGGCGAAGATAACCCCATCAAAGGGCTGATTGTGATCTCTGGTAATCCGATTCTATCCATGGGTTCCGGGGAGAAACTCCAAAGGGCATTCGAGCAGCTCGAATTCGTCATGGTGATTGATATCTATCCTTCCGCCACCTCTGAATACGCTGACTATGTTCTGCCGGCAACCGATATGTTTGAACGCGCAGACATCAATATCTGTGGCCTGGGGATGCAGAAAGAACCTTTCATCCAATATACAGATTTCATCGTGCCGCCCAAGGCAGAAAGACGACCTGAATGGTGGATTCTGAGGCAGATTGAAATGGCCCAGGGTTTCGCAACGGAAAATCGCGAGCTAGAAGATTACCAGGGTGCCATCGATGAACTCGGGTTGTTCAGCCGATTTGATCATATGTTGCGACAATCTAACCTCAGCATTGATGAAGTCAGGTCCTCGGGCACGGTGGTATTGAACCCCGTTGCACCGGGCAAATTTTTTAGCAACATTATTCAGACTGAAAGCTCTCGTGTGGACTGTATGCCCGCGTCTTTCGATGAGGCCATTGGCCGATGCCGAGAGCTATTCGATGAACTCGGCAATGAACCTGAAGACCAGCTCAAAATGATTTCCCGGCGCACCAATTACATGTTCAACAGCTGGTTTCACAATGTACCGTCCCTTAAGAGGCCAAACCACCAGAATAACCCGCTATACGTTCACCCGGATGATGCCAGGGCAAGAAACCTGGGCGAGGGTTCCATGGTGACGGTGAGAAATGAGTTTGGGGAGATCAAAACAGTGGTTGCACTGGACGAGACTCTCAAGCCAGGCACTGTTGCTATTACTCACGGCTGGGGTTACCCAGGGAAAACCATGAAGACAGCAGCGAAATTTGCAGGTTCAAACGCTAACGACCTGTTGCCAACGGGCCCAGGGTCGTTCGAAAAGATCAGCAATCAGTCATTTATGACTGGCATAAAAGTTGCCGTTGAAGCCAACTAATCGAATGAAGCCAACTCATCGAATGAAGACAACTCATCAAAAAACGGCTAACCGGTGCCGAAGACCGCTTTGAAGATATAAAAGAAGATGATCGCCAATACCGCACCAGCGGGCAGTGTAACCAGCCATGAAAGGAAAATGGTACCGACAACACGAAGATTAAGCGCATGCAGCCCTTTGGCCAGGCCAACTCCCAGGACACCACCAACCAGCGTATGGGTTGTACTGACGGGTAAACTATAAGCTGAAGCCAGAACTACGGTCGTTGCCGCAGCAAGCTCCGCAGCGAAGCCACTGCTGGGGGTCAGCTCTGTGATATGCGTACCAATCGTTCGCATTACCCGATAGCCATAGACGGCAAGACCTGCAACGATACCTGCCCCACCAAGAAAAAGTATCCAGCTCGGCATTCTAGCTTTTTGAACAACATCGCCCCCAGATTCAATAATGCTGTTGACCGCAGCAAGCGGCCCAATCGCATTCGCGACATCGTTTGATCCATGAGCAAAAGCCATGGCACAGGCCGTGAACAACATCAGCACACCAAACATACGCTCTATATTCACAATGTCATGGTTCAAAGAGGCGACTACCCGTTTGATCCTGGTCAATGCCACAATACCAATCAGGCAGACCAGACCTGCAACAAACATTGAATACAATATTGACTGTTGAAAGGTCAGGTCCAGCCCTACGTGCTTGAGTCCCTTTACCATCGTCACCATCGAAATCACAAATCCGACCAGGAAGATGTAAAAGGGAATAACCCGTTTGGCAGCAGCAAAGGGGTCTTTCGTGTCAAAGACGAAACGTCGAACGCTCATATACAAAAAGAAGGCAACAGTACCTGCTAGCACCGGAGATACCACCCAGCTGGCAGCAATGTTTCCTACCTTCCCCCAGTTAACCGCGTCAACGGAAATGCCGACCGACGCAAAACCAACAATTGCACCGACAATGCTATGCGTTGTTGATACTGGCCAGCCGTAGGTCGTCGCAACAAAAAGCCAGATGCCAGCCGCCAGCAACGCAGACATCATCCCATACACCAGGAGTTCCGGTTCACTGGAAAGTAATTCCGGATCTATGATGCCTTTCCGAATGGTAGACGTCACTTCTCCGCCCGCCAGATAGGCACCTGCAAACTCGAAGACCATTGCAATGAGTATTGCCTGCTTAATGGTGATTGCCTTGGCTCCAACCGATGTCCCCATGGCATTGGCAACATCGTTAGCACCGACACCCCAGGCCATAAAGAAACCAAAACAAACTGTCAGGATCAGCAGAGTGCTGCCAAATTCTTCTATAACGCCCATCTGCGTTCCCTAACTTGCTATTAAATACATCATTCGATTGCCAACCGTCTGAGCATCGTCGGCGATGTCCCCAATCTGGTCGATAACCCGGTACAAAAAAATCACGCTGACGGGGTTCAGGTCTGCTTCATGATCAAACAAAGCTCGCCTGAGCTTCACTTGCAAAACATCAGACTTATGCTCCGCGTCGTCAAGTTCTTCGAGCATCTTCTCTACCAACTCTATTTCCCGACCACTGAACCCCGTGGTGACAAGATCACTTAACTGAGCCGTGACTTTCCGAGCGAGGCTCACTGCATCCAGACTTGCTTTGACAAATTCTGTCAAAGCTGGATTCACTTGATCTGGAAACTTCATTTTTCGGCCCAGCATCAATCCTGCAATATCTTTCGCGCCATTGGCAATTCGATCCTGAACCTGGACGATTTCCAGCAAATGTTGGCGTGACACGGGCAGGAAGAGGCTTCTTGGCAGGTTCAGCCTGACCTTCTTTTTCAATTCGTCCGCATCGCCTTCAAGGTCAGAAACCGAACGATACCGTTTTTCAGCATCTGCCCAATCAGAGCCAGACACAGCCTCAAAGAAGGGAACCAAACCAAGCACACAACGCTCACATGTCTCCATATGTTCCTTGATAGGAGATATCGGGGAGCGACCAAACAGCCGGGAGAATAGCGGGGTTTTTGACACGGTTTCGCTCTGCGCTGGTGGCGTTGTTCAAGAAGTGTGAATGTTAAGCTAAAGTCACGAAATAGCGAATACCCAAAATATAAATTTCGTGTAAAGAAGATGCAGGAACTGCCCCCTAATTTGTGATATAAAACCCGACCTATGGATTCCCAGCCAAATAACCGCCGACGAACGTACATGGACGCGGCAGCCGTCGTGCTATCCGGCGTGTGCCTGCTGCATTGCCTGGCACTTCCGGTCGCACTGACCGTTCTGCCGATCGTCAATGTTACTCTGCTCGATGAGTCAACCTTTCATCTGATCATGATGGCTGTAATTCTGCCAATCAGCATCATTGCGTTAACCATTGGGTGCCGCCAACACAAGGATAAACTGACCCTGGTTCTTGGCAGCGTTGGTTTGGGGATATTGACCATCACTGCCATCTTCGGCCACGAACTGCTGGGCCTCACAGGTGAGCGAATTGTCACCTCGATCGGCGGGCTGATACTCGCTGCTGCACATATCCAGAACTATCTCTGCTGTCGCAACGACAATTGCGCACACGAACACTAGGCCAGCCCTGGGCGAACCACGAACAGCTTTGAATAGCGACTACCAGATTGATCAACCAGCCGGTCCGATCGGTGCCAATATCAGCGGTATTGATCTCAATAATATTAATTCAACGGCCGTCGACTTTATCCGCAAAGCATTAAGTGAACATGTTGTCCTGTTTTTTAGGGATCAGGCTTTGGACGCGGCAAGCCTTCTTGAACTGGCCTCGAAATTCGGCTCTCCTGTACCCTACCCTTTTGTAAAAGGGTTATCCGGTTTTCCTGAGGTCGTCGAAGTCATCAAAAGACCTGGAGACACGCTCAATTTTGGGGGAGTCTGGCATTCAGACACAGCCTATCTGGAAACACCGGCAATGGGTGCCCTCTTGTATGGCGTCGACATACCCAAGCGAGGCGGCGACACCCTGTTTACCAACATGTACAACGTATTCGATTCGCTTTCGACAGGCATGCAAAGTTTCCTTGGATCGCAGATGGCGATAAACGATGCGGATAACGAAGCCATCAGGGCCACGCGCCCGGGATCCACTAAAAAAGGACTACTCGCTACGCACCCGGTTGTAAGAACGCACCCCGTGACTAAAAGACCACTGCTCTATATTAACAAAGCTCACACCACCCGGTTTGCCGGCATGTCTGAATCCGAGAGTGCACCGATACTGAATTTCCTGTTCGAGCGAATCATGCAACCGGAGTTTTCATGCCGATTTCAATGGCAGCGCGGCAGCCTGGCATTTTGGGACAACCGGGCATGCCAGCACTATCCTCTGAATGACTACCAGGGAGAATTAAGAAAAATGCTTCGCGTGAGCCTTGCCGGAGACAAACCGCGCTAGCCATCACAATGTAAGGTTACCGGCACCATCAACGCGAGCCGCTCTGCCGCAATATTCAGTGACCTGCATATCCTGCAGGACGTCGGGATCCGAAGAATTAGCCCAGGTTCGCTCCCCATTGGGCGTTAAACACGCAAAATGACCAACCGCGGGTTCGTCATCCGAGAACATGACCGTATAGGATTCGATAGTCACATCACCGTCATGATCCACCAACCATTTCCTGGTGGGGCACGCATCAACTTCTGCCTGAAGGTTCTCGTGCTTGTAATCGCCTTTCGGCGCTTCGGTAGAATAGACGCCAAATGCGTGCTTCGTCAGGAAACCACCATTTGCCGTCACAAACCCTTTCTTGCCTGGATTATCTCTTAATAACTCAACCATTCTGGCAATAGAGTGCATCACGTAATTGTTGAGCGGACCGCCCCCGAAAGTTAACCCACCTGTGACCGTGAGCTCTCTGTCTAATGACAACCCCAGTTCCGCCGCTGCCACCTGAACAGCAACCGGAAAACAGCTGTAAACATCGACGAAGTCCAAATCGTCAACATGGAGCCCTGCCAGTTCAAGCGCTCGCTGACCC
>JABGVY010000044.1 GCA_018645845.1 Gammaproteobacteria bacterium
CCTGTTCACTTTGATCAGGGTGCACCAGAAACACTATTTCATAATGTCTCATCGAGGCTCCTCTCGGGTTTATGCTTCCTGTCAGGTCGTATTCCGTACCAGCAGTGAAACAAGGAGAAATTTAAGGACGCGCATTGTATGTAAAGGGCTGGCGGGTTGCAAGCCATCCTGCAAAACCAGCGAAATCAACGCTGGCGGTTAATCTCGTATAAGCAGATACCAGTCGCCACCGAGACATTCAAGCTAAGATCCGGATACGGACAGGGGATTGCGGCCAAAAAATCACACTTTTCGCGAGTTTTTTGCCTGATCCCAGACTCTTCCGCACCGACAACCAACGCAATGTTCCCTTTCAAGTCAATTTCGGTAAGTGGTTGAGAGTCCTCCAACACAGTTCCTACCACCCAGACCCCATGTTTTTTCAGCGTATCAAGGCAGCGTGCGAGATTCACCACCTGATAAATCTTCACCAGACTCGCCGCGCCACTGGCCGTCTTGATTGCGGCTTCATTCAGGGGCGCTGAGTGATCCCTGGCAACAATTACGCCGTCGACACCAAAACTAGCCGCAGAACGCAAGCATGCTCCGAAATTACGCGGGTCGGTCACACCATCGAGCACAAGGTACAACTGGCTGGCAAACTCACCGGCTAATTGTGCTTTGAGTTCTTGCTCGGAACGAACCGCCGGAGGTCTGATTTCCAGCGAAACACCCTGACTGGCCAGTTCACCCCGGCCAACCTGGCCACGCTTGATACGACAACCAATACTTTGAGCCAGCTCCACCAGCGACTGCTGTCGCCCATTCAGTTTTCCCTCACGCACGGTGAGACAGACGCCAGCCCTGGCTTCCAGGGCCAGTTGCACAGCATGGATTCCTACAACTGTACTCATCCTTTTCGTCTCTGCTTTTTAGAGCTGTGTTTTTTTGGACTACTGTTGGTTTTAGAAGCCTTATTCTTGGGGGCCCTGTTTTTATTGGCAGTGCCTTTAGCGCTATTGCCCCTGGTGCTAGAAGATGGCCGTTTTTTATTGTTTGAGGCTGATTTCTTTTGATCTTTTGACTTGCGCTTTTTCGGTTTCTTCCTGGCAATTGGTGAGTGACTAAGCAGTTCCAGATCAACCTTGCGCTCATCTACATCTACCCTGGCAACCTGCACGGTAACCACATCTCCTAAACCAAAGGACTCGCTGCCTCGCTCCCCTACAAGACATTGCCCTCCTCTGTCGAACTGATAGTAATCACCCACGAGAGTGCTGACATGCACGAGACCTTCAACCAGAACACCCTCTAGCTGAACAAAAAAGCCGAATTTCGCGACAGCAGAAATAGTGCCATCGAAGTCGTCGCCAACGTGATCACTAAGGTAATCGCACTTGACCCAGTCGAGCACTTCATAAACAGCATCATCCGCCCGGCGCTCCGCAAACGACAAATGTTCCCCCTGTGAGATGACGGTGTCCTGTTCATAGGGATAGAAATTAGTTTTGCGGGGCTTTCCGAATCTTCGAACCTCAGCACAGTCAAACCCTGAGTGAATAGCTGACTTGATCAGACGATGAACCAGCAGATCCGGATAACGCCTGATCGGTGAGGTAAAATGAGTGTAGTGTGAATAGCCTAATCCGAAGTGGCCCTTGTTCTCTGGATGGTAAACGGCCTGTTGCATCGACCTGAGGAGCGCAATCTGCAGCACCTGCCCGTTTTTTTTCTCGCGTAATTGCCTGATGGCATTTTGATAATCCCTTGGAGTTCCCGCGCCCAGCGCAATCCCGAAGCTTTCAAGAAACTCCGCCAGGTACTCAATTTTCTCTTCTTCAGGTTTTTCGTGAACGCGAAAGAGCCCAGGTAATTCAAGCTTTGACACCAGCTTCGCCGCACAGACATTGGCACACAACATACATTCTTCGATCAATCGATGCGCAAAATTTCGGGTTACCAGATTCACATCCGAGACTCTTCCCTCTGCGTTAAACGAAAAACTGACTTCCCGCGTGTCAAAATCCAGGGCGCCGCGTTCATTTCTTGTGCCAATCAGTATTCTAGCGAGGTCCAGCATACTCCCCAGGCTGTCTTTGTGACGCGGGAACTCTTTGCGTTCAACCCAGTCACCCACTGTCGTGTAGGTTAGCCGCTCCTTGGAATGAATCAGACCCTCGAAGAACTGATAAGTCCCGATTCGCCCCTGGTCAGATATGCTCATTTCGCAAACCATCACTAACCGGTCGACTTTCGGGTTCAGCGAACATAACCCATTGCTAAGTTTCTCCGGCAACATTGGCACTACATATTGCGGAAAGTACACTGAGGTACCCCGCTTATAGGCTTCCTGATCCAGTGGTAAACCTGGAAGGACATAATTGGCAACATCCGCAATGGCAACAAACAGCTTATATCCACCTCGACGCTTCTCACAGTAAACAGCGTCATCAAAATCTCGTGCGTCTTCGCCATCAATAGTGACGAAATCCAGGTGCCTCAAGTCCTCACGCTGTCTTTTCTGTGCCCGCGTTACTTCGAAGGGCAACTGGTCAACATCCGTCAGCACTTCATCAGGGAATTCGACCGGTATGTCATTGTTTCGCAGCGCGACCTCCACCTCCATATCGGGCGTCAGATGTTCACCCAGCACTGCTACTATCTCAACGGAAGCCAGCCCATGGAGGGTCGGCTGTTGCGTGACCCTGGCCACAACGATTCTACCCTCCTTGATTTCTTCGCCGGGATCATCGATTAAAATCTCATGATCGATCCGCCGATTTAGCGATTCCAGCAATGCGATACG
>JABGVY010000043.1 GCA_018645845.1 Gammaproteobacteria bacterium
AAATGAAGTGGCGACCTTCAGGGAAAGCCTCTGGGGGTGGCTTATTGCTGCGGTTGTTGTGCTGGTAGGGCTGCAAGCCGCAATCATGTACTGGGGCCTGCTGCCAATCGCAGGTTTGGAGCATGACCTTAAGGCGATTGAAGAAGGTCGCCAGGAATATCTGGTTGGTCAGTATCCAACCGAGATAAATGGGGGAACCCATAGTTTGAACCTTCTCTTATCAGAAGAGCGAGCCCAGCGGGAGCGTTATCGAACCACGCTGGCGGACCTCGCACATAGCCTGAAGACGCCGCTGGCTATTCTAAAGGCAGAAGCCGAAAAGCCCGAACAGACCGTTGAGCAAGTGGCTGCTGCAATGGATCAGCAGGTGACACGTATGACCGATATCGTGTCGTACCAGTTGGAGCGGGCGGTGTCGACTTCGAGCAAGTTGTTCCGAAATTCGACCCCCATCAGGCCGGTTGTCAATAAGCTGGTGGCAGCGATAAAGAAGGTATATAAGGACAAGAACATCGAATTTCTGGAGGAAATTTCACCTGTGAATTTTCCGGGTGATGAGCGTGACCTTATGGAGCTGTTGGGGAACTTGCTGGACAACGCCAGTAAATATGGTCTGGGAAAGGTAAGGCTCGTTGCGGTCGTTGTTGAAGGGAGAGTGCAACTTGCAGTGGAAGACAATGGCCCCGGCATCCCAGAGTCCGACAGAGATGTTGTCCTTGAGCGGGGGCTGCGTCTGGATAGCAGGGAAGCCGGCCAGGGCATAGGGCTTGCTATCGTCGCTGAGATTGTAGATCGCTATCACGGTCGGATCGTGATAACCAACTCTACGCTCGGTGGCGCGAGGGTGATTGTCAGCTTTCCCCTCGCCTGATCAGAAACCGTTTGGTTAAAGACGCTATGAATTAAAGAATCTTCAGTTACAGACCATTATGGGTGCCGTCGCACATAGGCTTACCGGCGGTCATTTTGCAGCCACAGAAAAACACTTTTTTTGATTCCGTCGCCTTGAATTTCATTGGCAGGAATTCAGTATCCTGGTGAGACCCGTCGCAGAGCGGTTGATTTGTGCTCTTGCCGCAGGAGCACCAGAAATATGTTTTGCCTTCCTCGACATCTACGCCATAGGGCGATTTTTGCGCAATAGTTGGTTCTGCCACGGGTGTCTCCTTGCCTGAATTTGTTGATGGGACCAGCATAAGGAAAGGGGTCAGGCCGCGTCAATTCATTCCTCGGTCGGTGTCCTTGAAAATAGGTGTTACAAACCCTATGATCCCTGCTCTTTAGGTGCATTGACACCGGCGCAGCGCGTTCAAATTTCAGGAGTTTGTTTGTATGGATTTCTCTTTCTCAGAGGAGCAGGGTCTCTTGCAGGATAGCATCCAGCGATATATCCAGAATAGTTACACCTTCGACGCCCGACAGAAAATATTACAGTCTGAAGAGGGCTTCAGTCGCGAAAATTGGGCAACTTTTGCAGAGTTGGGTTGGCTGGCGCTTCCTTTCAAAGAGGAGTCAGGTGGTTTTGGGGGCACTGCCGTCGAGACGATGATTATGATGGAAGAATTTGGCAAAGGCCTGGTAGTTGAGCCTTACGTCTCCACAGTCATCATGGCAGGTTCTGTGATTGAAGCCGGTGGCACCACGGAGCACATTGAGGGAGCGCTCGCCGAGATCATAGCGGGAACAAAACTGGCGTCCCTTGCCTATGTGGAACCGCAAGCAAGATTTAATCTCGCTGACGTTACGACAACAGCGAAAGTCGAAGGCGACGGCTACGTCATTAACGGTTTCAAGGGTGTGGTGCTTGGTGGTCCGTCAGCAGACGTTCTGGTTGTTCCAGCAAGGACATCCGGTGATCAAAAAGACGAATCCGGAATCACACTTTTTCTGGTTGACGCTTCAGCTAGCGGGATATCAAAACGCGATTACCCAACAATTGATGGCCTGCAGGCTTCTGAAATTAATTTGGACAAAGTGTCAGTAGCCGCAAGCGCTGTCCTGGGTGAAGTCGATAAAGGCCTTGGGCTTCTTGAGATTGGGATCAATAACGCGATTCTTGCCGTTGGTGCAGAAGCAGTTGGTGCAATGGAAGTGCTGTACAAGACAACCGTTGAATACTGTAAGACCCGCGAACAGTTCGGGCAGCCAATTGGAAAATTCCAGGTACTACAGCACCGGATGGTAGATATGTTCATGGAGCATGAGCAGGCAAAATCCCTGCTCTACATGGCTGCCCTTCGCATGAGCGAAGGTGATGAAGTTGAAGCCCTTAAAGCGGTGTCAGCATTAAAGGTCCAGATTGGCAAGGGTGGCAGGTTTGTCGGCCAGAACGCCATTCAACTGCATGGTGGCATGGGTATGACTGACGAACTCAACGTAGGTCACTACTTTAAACGCATCACTGCCATTGAGACACTGTTTGGTAATGTAGATTACCACCTGAAGAAGTATTCGCAGGTAGCTTGAGACGATAAAGCCTGATCCCTTAGCGATTGGTCATATAAAGAATGAACACCTAGATAATAGGCTCGCAGGAGAGTAAACAGTTAATGAGTGATTCGAGCTATACGACGCCTGACTGGTTCTGGGAAGCCATTGATACCAAACCCGAATCAGGGTTCGTCGATGTTGAAGGCTCCGATATCAACTACCTTTACTGGAGTGAACCGGGAAACCCGGGTTTGCTTTTTGTTCACGGGCACAACGCTCATTCACACTGGTGGGACTTTATTGCTCCATCCTATAAGGATGATTACCAGAGCGTAGCGGTGGATATGTCCGGTATGGGAGACAGTGACCATCGGGACGAGTATTCCGCTGACCTTTATGCCCAGGAAATTGTTGCGGTTGCTGATAAGTGCAGCATGGGGCCCGATACCATTTTGGTGTCACATAGCTATGGCGGCATCATGTCGATTCGTGCAGTGGCGCAATATCCTGATCGTTTCAAGGGCCTGATCCTGCTGGATTCAGGCGTCAAACATCCTGATGATGTGACTCCTCCGGAGCCTGACCGGCTCGCGAGAGCAAAAACCTATCCCACTTCGGAAATCGCCCGCTCGAGATTCCGCCTGCAGCCCCCCCAGCAATGTCAGAACCAGTATGTT
>JABGVY010000042.1 GCA_018645845.1 Gammaproteobacteria bacterium
AAACCCTATCGCTCAAGCCATTAGATTCCTGAACATCGAACTCCAGGCTAATCCCCTTACCCATTGCTTTGCCGGTAAACTCAGTTCGCATCTCTGCCAGCAACGAAGCCAGATCAACCTGCTCCAGCTGCGGTGCAACCGACTGCCATTCAATCTCGGACAAATTAATCATGCTGTCGAGCAGTTCTTTGACCGACGCCGCACTTTCCTCAATTCTCTGCAGCCCATGCTGTAAGGGCTCTTGTGCGTCATGTCTCAGGGCCTCCGCAAAGTGGCTGATCGCCTGGACTGGGCCACGCAGATCATGACCCACGGCGGCAACAAAGTTGGACTTGGACTGCCCAATTTCATGGGCAAGTCGGAGATTTTTAAAAGCCAGCCGCTGGGCCTCGGTGCGGGATGACTGCTCCCGCCTGTAGCTAACGATCATCAGCCCGAGTAACAATATCGAGTCCAGCACAATCGCCAGTTCAGCCAGATTACGTGGGTCTACCCCTGAGGCCGTGGTATTGGAATTTAGCAAATTCCAGGCAATCAGCGCCCATGAGTGAGCAAAAACCCCAACGTACCAAAAGACTGCAAGGGAGTTTCTCTTAATGTAAAAAATAAGTACACAAAGATGGACAAGCTGAGCTGCGCCGAACCCAATCGCAGCGCACAGGAACAGGACATTAATCATTTCGCGAGATTGCTCTTGCGAATAAAGCGTCGTTACGAGAAGCGGAGTTCCTATGTTGTACATCAGGAGAACAACGTACGCGTAATACAAATATCTGTTTGTATTCCACATATCGAGCAGCTTCGTACTGTATAGAATTAGGAATACGCCCAGACCGGACATCAGCCAGATATATTGCTGCAGCACATTCTCACCATCCATGCCAAACAGCACTGAAAAGCTTGATCCGACAAAAATGAGCCCTGCTGAACAGGCAAGAAATAGACCGTAATACAGATACATCAACTGTCTAATAAAGATGCTGACAAACAGACAAGCCATCGCAACAGCAATCGCAAATCCAAAGTAGATACCCTGTGCCAGATAGCGCTGGGTCCTGTTAGCACGGAAAGCCTCGGGTTTCCAAAGAATCGGCGTCACCACGCCATTGCCTCCCATGAGATAAACAATCGCAACGACATGCAGGCTTTCACCAGCCGCTATTTCCAGGGGAATTACCGGTACGACATCAAAGATAGGCCTTGCGTAGTTCTGCTGACTGAGGTCATCCACATGTAGATACTCAGTGCCGTCTGTGCGTTTGTAGTACCAGGCGAAACTATTGGCGCTTTCCAGCTCCAGAATATAGCTAGATTTGGAACTCGAATTGATAAACCTAAAATCCATGGCGACGAGCTGGTTAGGTGAAATGAAATCAACGCGTTTATGCTGGCTTTGAACCCAGTCCAGACCTGACCCGGATTCCAGTACCTTTAGTTGATCCGCTATGCCCTCACCTCGCCAACGCGCGTCGTCATCGACGGGAATCTCTGCGACTAGTACAGTTTTTCCAACCAGGTCTCTAACTGTGGCATCAGTTATTTCATAGACGGTGACAGGCTTTGCCCTGGTGTCGGCAGCATCTGAAGGCAGTGCAAAACAGCACCCAACCATCAGGACCAACCAGAGGCAAGTACACCACCAGCTCCCTGCTATCGAGGATGGCCTAACGGAAAGAATGCAGTTCATCTATAACGACTTCCTTTCTGATTCTGATTCCCTGGAATCATGGTATCAGGCAACAACAGCAAAACAGTTTTGGCAGCCAGATTTCAGGATTCAAGTGCTAGTAACCAGGACATCTCGAGGTTATGCTCATCCAACCTGCGATTGCCATAGATCTAAACACGACAGAGATGAAGATTCTACTGATAGATGACCATGTATCGTTCTGTGAAGGGCTCATTGCAACGCTCACGAATATCCGAAAAGACTACCAGGTTGAATTTGATGCCGATGCTGAACTGGTGCCGCAAACCCTGCTAGCCAGATCCGACTACGATCTATTCATTATCGATCTTATGATGCCGGGTCTGGGTGGCATCGAACTGATCAAATACCTCAACAAGGGACGAAACCACACACCTATCATGGTGATGTCCTCGGTCCTGGACGTTGCCGTTGTTCAGGAACTGCTTGGCCTCGGTATCATCGGCTATCTACCCAAATCCTATAGCGCGAGTGAGATCGTCGCTGCCATCGAGGGCTGTCGGGAAGGTAAGATTCATATCCCGGCGTTTTATTCCCAGAAAAAACCATCACAAACCCCTGGTTCCAAGGAGGATGAGGACTTTGCGCTATCTGCGCCTACCGTCGACGGTGTTACGTTAACCAGACGGCAGATTGAAATTATAAGTCTGATGGACAAGGGGTTCAGTAACCAGGAAATGGCAGACACACTGTTTATTGCCAAAACAACCGTCAAGACGCATGTCCGCCACCTGTTCAAAATCTTTAATGTCACCAACCGAATAAACTGCCTGCACGAAGCAAAAAAAGCAGGCTTACATCTTTCCGTGTGATCAAACTGCAGTTTGACTGAGACTACCGATCAGGTTTTTTGAACCCGATCGGTAGATCAGCCAGCAAAGGTTAGCCCTTGTCAGACTTCTTCGATTTGCCTGATTTTCCAGACTTTTTAGACTTATCCGACTTCTTGGATTTCTTAGACTTATCCGACTTCTTGGATTTCTTGGACTTATCCGACTTCTTGGATTTCTTAGACTTGTCAGATTTACCGCAGCTGCTCTTCGCAGCGGCCTTAACCAGCGCCTTCTTCTCTTTCTTGGTGATCAGACCTTCTCTGCGAAAATCATTGGCGTTTCTAGTGATACAACTAACATAGTCTCCATGGTTTCCTGCGTTGCAGTCACAGAGATCAACTACCGCACAACCATTGCCATTGACGATTCCATCTGAGGTTGCCGGACAAGCATCACCTGCATTGTTAACTCCATCGCCATCAGCATCACCGAGTGGCCCGTCATTGTTATCCGGGTCGCAGCCATCTGCGATGCCATCACCATCAACATCAATGTTGTCATCCGCACCCGGACAGGCATCGTCACTGTTATTGACACCGTCACCATCGGCATCACCCAACGGACCATCACTGTTATCGGCATCGCAACCGTCTGCTTGACCGTCACCGTCAGTATCGACGGTATCATCGAACCCAGGGCAGGCATCACTCGTATTATCTACACCATCACCATCTGCATCACCGAGCGGGCCATCATTAGGATCACTATCGCAGACGTCGCCAGTGCCATCTCCATCACCATCCGCCTGGTCGGAATTGGCATTTACAGGGCAGTTGTCATCAACATCCGCCACACCATCGGCATCACCATCGGCGCCTGTATCACAGACATCCCCGATGCCATTGCCGTCTGAATCGCTTTGGTCCGGGTTGTAGTCATTAGTACAATTGTCATCAACATCTGAGTATCCATCTTCGTCATCATCGTTGCCAATCACTGTAGACACCAGATTGAAGTTGCTAAAGACGGTACCTTCCGAAGTGTTGCCGAAAAAGATTAGCGTGTTTGCCGCTGTCAAACTGCTGCCGAGCGTAGCTGCGATACTGATGGTGTGTGAGGCGCCCGGAATGCTGGGAATAGACAACGTGACCAGGTCATCACTTCGCTTCATCCTAAAAGTTGCGCCGGTAACCTCATCCCAGTCATCGGCAATTCTTTGAAAGGCGTGGAAAACGTTTCCTATTCGGGCGGTCGCATCGACCCAGGTGGCGAGAGTTTCGGTGTGAATTCTGAAGTGAATCGAATTGGTCGGCTCGTTATTGTATATACTGTCTACTGAACCGTCACCCAAACCAAAGAAGATAATATCGCCGCCCGATGATATATCAGGTCGCCTGATATCCAAGTCGACAACAAAGTCACGATCGATAAACGGAGCAGCCAGTTGGGTTGTATTCATCACACGATCTGTTCCATTGGACGTACCCGTCGCTGACTGCGATCGCAGCAAGCCATCGAGTTGGCGTGTGTACCTGGCACCATCGATGACCAGAAATCCTGCATCGTTTCCCGCACTCAGCGGATCCGTAAAATTCTGACTCGTGTTAGCTGACACCGGTCCGCAAAGCGACGAAGCCGCGATGATCAAGGACAGACAAAGCAATCTCAAGTTACTCATATTCCCACCTCAAATTATTAAACACCAAAAAGTTCATGCTCGATTCTGAAGCTTCAGTGCTACGCCTGAACAAACAGCCTTAAAACCTTACATACTTATTACATATTTATTTCTTTCTTATTACTTACTTACTTTTATTGCTATTATTAATCTTTAAAGATTCTATATAACTATTATTAAATACATTTGTATGCTTTAACTAATATAATCACACAGAATGTGAGACACCATCATCCCAAAGGATGATTTTGATCGCGTTTGGAGGTTGTGAGTTAGTGGCTGTCGGGTGAACGG
>JABGVY010000518.1 GCA_018645845.1 Gammaproteobacteria bacterium
CCCTGGGGAAACACTGGCAGCGCGGGCATTGGATATGGGTCCCCCGGAGGTCTCCAGGTCTCCTGACTGGCATCTCCGCTGATACCAATCTCTTTTTGTATACGATCATAGTACGGTTGGAGCTCGGCGTATTCGAACGGCCAGTCCAGCCCTACGCCGTATGAGTCTCGCACTTTAAAATCATTGGCGTGCAGGCGTGGCCAAACTGCGAAATGGTGCAGAGCGCTGCCACCGGTTCCGTAGCCTGAATTAAAGGCATTGCCAATCTTCAGGTTTCCTTCTTCCTCGACATGTGCTCCGCCCCACTTGAGTTTACGTGCCCATATCTGGGAGCTGAACAAGTCCTCGAGCTTTCGTTCCGGGCCGGCTTCCAGAATCAGGACGTTTTGCCCCGCACCGGCTGACTTTGCGGCAACCAGGCAGCCTGAAGCTCCCGCACCTACGATAAGCGTGTCTACTTTGTGAAGGTTTGATATTTTTTTCACGGCCTACCAGCTACTTTTCGGTGCGATATGTGCCGCGTAAGGAACACCAATTTTGGCAAAGCCTTCCTCAGTGCCATAAACCAGATCGGCCGCATCCGAGCGCAGTACAAAAAGGAAAAACGATGCCGGTGCGCCTTTCCACATGGCAACACTATCGGTTGCCATCTCGTCCAGCAAAATAGTCGAATCGGAAGGGTTGAGTTCAGCCCAGCTTTTGCCAAACCGATTAACCGCATGTAACCGGGCATTCTCAATCCCGTCTTGATAGAAGTCCGGATAAGCCTGGTTGGCTAGCCCCATATATTTAATCATCAGCAGACAGTCTTCCGCATCCTGGGCCAAATGATAATCCAGAAAATGACATATGCCGGCTTTCGAAGCGCCGGGCACAATTGCATTTGCCAATGCTTCAAGGGTAAGCACTTCGGTTTTTGAAAATACCTGCAGCGCGATTTCTCGTTCACGGGCGGCGGCAGGAGTCATCAGTATGTGGGTACCGCCCAGCATGTAAGATAGCGCCACGCCTGATTGTTTGATAAAGGTGCGCCTGGAACTCATATTAATTCACGCGCCTGTTTTGAGCGGCCATTTTGCCGGCTATTGGGTCATCGCTCATGATACTTTAGGCCTAAAGTGTTAGTTTGATGCTATGCCCACTTGGATCCAGTTTCAAGCATTTTTAATTTATGTTTTACAACAATATTCGCCTGGCGTGATGCTCGCTTTGGTCCTCTGCAGCCGCTGGGATCTGGCAGCTTTGGGCACGGCCACTAGTGTAGGGACGTTGGTGTGTCTGCTGTGACTTATTGCGTCTCGAGCCCACTGTGATTTCTATAATACAGCGGTTACTTCAATTTCTACTTTTGCACGATCTTCAACCAGAGCCACTACCTGAACGACACTCATTGCGGGAAAATTTCTATCCATTACCGAGCGATAAGCGTCACCCATACCGGCTAAATTGTCGACATACTCCTGCTTGTTGGTTATGTACCACGTCATGCGAACAATGTGTTCCGGGCCTGCTCCAGCTTCAGCAAGCACAGCAACAATATTGGAAAGCGCCTGCTTCACCTGATCTACAAAATCATCACTTTCGAAAATACATTGATCATTCCAGCCAATCTGGCCACCGACAAATATTTGCGTACCCGGCTTGGCAAGAATACCGTTTGCATATCCTTTGGGTCTGGCCCACCCTTGTGGGAGCAGGGTTTGATGCATTGCTTTCTCCAGCGCAGTGTTCGGGGAAGATATCTAGCTTATATTTTAGGCTTAAAGTATAATCTAAAACACGGTGAAAGACATTACAGATAAGGGAGAGGAGCATGAGTACCGAAACATTGATGGCACTTGCACAGGGTCTTGCCGGAGGGGGTATCAAGGTGGTTGATCTGAGCACCACCCTGCAACCGAGCACTCCCACCCTACAATTACCGGCAGAGTTTGGCTGGGGCGTGTCATGGCCCTTTCATATTGAAGAAATTTCACGTTACGACGACAGGGGCCCGGCCTGGTACTGGAATAACTTTAAGTGCGGAGAACACACGGGCACCCATTTCGATGCGCCTATTCATTGGGTGTCGGGCAAGGATTATGAAGAACATGCTACAGACACACTGCCAGCCGAGCGTTTTATCGCACCAGCATGTGTCATCAATGCTGTCGCCGAATCTGCAGCAAACCCTGACTTTCTTATAACGGTGGACTTCATTAAGAGCTGGGAGGCACAGCATGGTGAAATAGAGGCCGGGTCGTGGCTTCTGTATCGCACCGACTGGTCAAAGATGACCAGTAACGAGGCTTACCTGAACATGGCTGAAGATGGTGCCCATACACCCGGCTGGGAACCTGAAGCAGTCACCTTTCTGACAAACGAGCGTGATGTTTGTGGCATTGGTGTTGAAACAGTCGGTACTGACGGAGGGCAGGCAGCTGGACAGGAGCCCATGTTCCCCTGCCACAATTTGCTGCATGGAGCCAACAAGTGTGGACTTGCCGGATTGTGTAACCTGGATTTACTGCCACCAAAAGGCGCGGTAATAATCGCGCCACCCCTTAAGATAAAAGAAGGCTCCGGAAGCCCTACTCGTGTACTAGCACTGATAGCTTCCTGAGAAAGAGGCGCCTGACCCATGGCAGAACGCTCGTTTAAGTCCGAAGTTTTAAAACTTCGAGCGAGCCAGGGGGATGTGTTCAAGGGCGAAGGAATACTCGCTGTAACCAAGGCGCTTTTGCAGTCCGGGGTATCCTATGTTGGCGGCTACCAGGGCTCCCCGATTTCCCACCTGATGGATGTACTGAACGATGCCAGGGACATACTCCAGGAGCTTGGCGTACATTTTGAATCCAGTGGTAGCGAAGCAACTGCCGCAGCAATGTTAAGTGCGTCCATCAACTATCCATTGAGGGGAGCTGTTACCTGGAAATCGGTCGTCGGTACGAATGTAGCCGCCGACGCCCTTTCGAATCTTGCGTCTTCAGGAGTCACGGGTGGGGCAATGGTCATCGTAGGGGAAGACTACGGTGAAGGCTCAAGCATTATGCAGGAGCGAACCTATGCTTTTGCCATGAAAGCCCAGATGTGGTTGCTGGACCCAAGGCCCAACCTCACCAGTATGGTGGCAATGGTGGAACAGGGTTTCCGTCTTTCTGAAGCGAGCTCTACACCTGTGTTCTACATGATGCGAATTCGTGAATGCCACGTGACGGGTGAATTTATTGCGGGCGACAATGTCGCGCCGACTTACAGCAACCTAAATAAGGTGCAACCGAAAAGGGAGGCGGAAAAAATCATTCTGCCGCCCAATGTATACGATCAGGAGCAGGAAAAAGTAGCAAGCCGCTGGCCGGCAGCCGTTCAATACATCAGTGACAATCTTCTGAACGAGTTCTTTCCCGGCAAATATGATGAAGTCGGCATTATCACGTGCGGCGGTAGTTATAACACCGTGATCCGCGCTCTGGAGCGTCAGGGTCTGGCTGATTGTTTTGGCCATACGGATGTACCAATTTATGTATTGAACGTAGCCTATCCGCTTATACCCGAAGAAGTGATTCGCTTTTGCGAAAGTAAGAAACAAGTACTGCTCATTGAGGAGGGTCAACCGGAATACATTGAACATAGTATGTTTAGTATTCTTCGCAAGGCCGATATCGACACGCGACTCTATGGCAAGGAAATACTGCCCGGTGCCGGTGAGTATACCGGTCAAGTAACATTACTCGGCATTACGGAATTTTTGGAGCGGTTTCCTGTCGAGGGACTGAATCTGCGGCTAACAAGTAAAGAAGTGCGCGATTTTCAGGAAGTGCTCGTCGCAGAAGATAGTCAGTTATTGACCCGTAACGTCCCTCCCAGACCATCGGGACTGTGTACCGGGTGCCCAGAGCGGCCGATGTTTTCTGCGATTAAACAGGTACAGAAAGACCTCGGAGAGTTTCATATCTCCTCCGACATTGGTTGTCACTCCTTTGCGACACTTGCACCTTTTAATCTGGGCAATACCATTATGGGTTACGGTTTGTCCTTGGCCAGTTCATCGAGCATCCGTACCACGCTGCCCCACAAAGCTATCAGCATCATGGGTGACGGAGGCTTTTGGCACAACGGATTGACGAGTGGCGTTACCAGTGCTGTTTTTAATAACCACGATGGTGTGCTGATAATCGTAAATAATGGATATTCAGCAGCCACCGGTGGCCAGGATATCCCTTCACTGGTGCAACCCAATCGTCTGATAGCCACAACAATGGATACTGATAAAGCCGGCAGGCCGGATCAGCAGCCTATCGATGAAGCCTGCCGTGGCGCTGGGGTCAAATGGGTTAGAACTGTTAGCACGTACAGCATCGATAAAATGAAAGCTACACTGCGCGAGGCTTTGACCACCGCGGAACCCGGCCTTAAGGTGATCATTGCCGAGGGGGAGTGCATGTTGAACCGGCAGCGCCGCATAAGACCTCTGATCAAAAATTCTATCAATAACGGACGCCGAACCGTGCGTTCCAGGTTCGTTATCGATAATGAAACCTGTACCGGTGATCATGCCTGCATAAGATTATCCGGTTGCCCATCACTAACGATAAAGCCAAACCCCGACCCACTGCGTGAGGATCCGGTGAGCTATGTCGATAACAGTTGTGTTGGCTGCGGAGTGTGTGGAGAAAATGTCCATTCGGCGGTGCTTTGTCCGTCTTTTTCACGGGTGGACCTGATATACAACCCCAGTGCCTGGGACCGCTTTATAGCCAGAGTGAGACGACGGGTAATTTCCTGGATGCAGGACGACAAATTGGCAGCGAATTCCCTGTGAGCAATACTGTACAACCCATAAAAATGATCGCCGCAGCGCTCGGGGGTGAAGGCGGAGGTGTGTTTACCAATTGGGTCATCGACGTAGCAGAAGCTAATAACTGGTTGTGCCAGACCACTTCACTGGCGGGGGTTGCACAGCGTACCGGCGCGACAATTTACTACTTGGAATTGTACCCACGTGCAGCAGCCGGAAACGAACTGCCCGTATTGTCCCTTTTCCCTGCTCAGGGAGACATAGATATTACAATTACTTCTGAAATCGCTGAAGCAGGACGGATGATCGACCGGGGGTTTGTCAGCAAAGACAAAACGACCCTTATATCCTCCAGTCACCGGGTGTATGGCATTAGTGAAAAGTCCGATATTGGAGATGGAACAATTGATGCCACTGCATTGCTTGATCTGGCGGACCGGTATTCAAAGCAATTTATCCACTACGATATGGAGCAACTGGCTAGCGCGCATCAATCAGTGATCAGTTCCGTTATGCTTGGAGCACTGGCGGCCTCTGATACCTTGCCCTTTGATAGGTCAAGTTACGAGCAAGTAATTCGTGGAAGCGAACAATCCGGGGAGAGCAACCTATCTGCCTTTAATGCAAGTTTCGAGCGCGCAGGTAAACCGGCTTCAATGGTTGAAAGCTTTGATCCAGCAAAACCAGATGCAGAGTTTATATTTCCGGATGCCAAAACAGACCAGGGTAAAGCGCTCTTTACGCTTGCCAGAGCTTATGAGCCGTGCTTACACGAAATTCTCTATCACGGCATTACTAAACTGGTGGACTACCAGGATATTGATTACGCCCGACAGTACCTGGATCACCTGCAAAGCATTGCCACAATAGACAATGGAAATTCCAATTTTCAGCTAAGTCGCCATGTTGCAAGATATCTGGCTCTTTGGATGTGTTACGAAGATATTCCTCGAGTTGCGCAATTGAAAACCCGCACCGCTCGTGGTGATTCCATTCGGAAGGAAGTACGTGCAGAAGACCAGCAGATTTTATATGTGGCGGAATTTTTCAGGCCGCGTGTTGAGGAAGTCTGTGCGATGTTACCCGTTGGTTTGGCGTCTGCTATTTCCAATAGCCGCATAATGGTGAGCCTTATCAATTTTTTTATGGGTGGACGCAAGCTGCGGACCGACACTGTGAGCATTTTTGCTCTGCTTACTCTACTGGCCAAAATGCGCAGATTTCGTCGTGGTAGTTTGGGTTATCAACACGAACATAGGCTCATATCCCATTGGCTGGATGCTGTCCGTGTTCTGGCTGCGCACGATCAGGAAGCTGCAGTTGAACTTGCAAGCTGTGGCCGGTTGATCAAAGGATACGGAGATACCCGGTATCGCACCACTCAACAAATTTTAAAAATCATTCAACGCGTCCAAAATGTGGCAGATACAAAAACCGATACGAGTTTGCCATCTGCAACAGAACTTGCGCGGTTGCGGGATGCTGCTTTTGCCGGTGACGATAACGTCGCGTTCGAGGAAGCTCTCGAGGCTTAGGGTCGGTTATTTTGTAACGGGGTCGATTACCGGCGGCGACCACTCGGGTGCCAGCAAACGGCGCCTTCCGTCGTAAGATTTTCTGATGCCAGGCTGTTCCATATTTTCCCGATCCCACAGTTCGCAGGTAACCTGCTTGTGCTTCTGGTCCAGACCTTCACAGTAATTAGTGTATTTGCACAGACGCACCTGATTGCCGAGGCCGAGTTTTACTTTCAAAAACCAGTCCGGATCTGCCAGTGCCTGACGTGCGAAGCCGACTATGTCTGCCTTGTTCTCTTTTAGAAGAGATTCAGCCTGGTAGAAACCATATTGCCCGCCGGCCAGAACTACCGGCGTATTCAGCCCGTGTAGGCGCAAAAGCTCACGTATCAGGGAAACAGGTTCAACATTCCGCCCGAAGGGACCCTGTGCATCCGAGATATAACTAGGCATGCATTCGTATCCACTAGGGCCCGTGTATGGATACACGGCACCCCCAACTCTGGGTTGTTTGGCATCGTCAAACTTGCCACCTCTGGAAACTGAAAGAAAATCCATTCCTGCATCCGCCAGCGCCCGGGCAATACTGCACGCCTCTTCAATGCGTGTACCCTGGTCAATAATTTCATCGCTCAAAAACCGGCACCCGACAACAAAATCTTTCGAGCACGCTGCACGAACGGCGCCATAAACCTCAAGGGGCAAACGCAACCGGCCTTCAAGGCTGTTGCCATATCCGTCCGCGCGATTATTGGTTGCAGAGAGAAATGATGCCATCGTATAGGCGTGCGCATAATGCAACTCGACACCGTCAAAACCCGCCGCTTCCGCTCTGATTGCCGCATTGGAAAACAGCTGTGGCAATATTTCCGGTAGTTGGGCGATATGTGGCAGGTGAGTGTCTGTTACTCGCTCGCGATAACCGTATTGCAGATCTTCCCATTCCTTCTGATTAAGAATAGATTCCAGTTCCTCGGGCGAAAGCGATAGCAATGCAGAACGTACCGTGGATTCGTTTTCCGCTTCAAAAGGCAGGGCTAAGGCGGCGTAATGTTCAGGCCTAAGTATCAGATGCCGATTCAGATACTTGGTTGGATCCGGTCTTCGACGGATTTGAAGAAAGTCGATGATTTGGATCAGTACCCGGGTTTCACCATCGCTAGCGGTCTTAATAGTGTCTACCAGCCTGGTCAGCCCCGGTAGGTATTTATCGCTGCTGATCCGTAACAGAGGGCCGCTGGGTATATCACGGATGCCAGTTGCTTCTACAACGATTGCGCCGGGTTTTCCACGGGCGAATCGTTCGTACCATGCCAGAACGTCTTCTGTGACATCACCATTCTCGTTGGACCGCCACGGCACCATCGCCGGTACCCAGGTGCGCGAGTCAAGGTTCATCGGACCAATCTGAATGGGCGCGAATAGTCTGCTTGTCTCTACCTCTTTAATGGTCGGCCATCGGTCTTCCACAACAGTATATTTAATTCGTTCCCGTGGCTTCCACATATGGCGATTGCAGTGAGGTCTGAAGTCTACATTTTATATATAAAATGTTCGCCCGCAACCTGCATCAATCAAAACATGAGCAATTGGATGGCCCTGCTCACTGCTTTGCACCGGCATTTTCCAAATTTCACTCCAGAGAGTGGTTACTCAATCGATACGCTGATTAATCTAACTTGCGGCGATCCAGCCATTCAATGGATTCGGCCGGACGCGACCGGTATTGATTTCCTCTTAGGTCGTTAATCGCTCAATTTATTGCTATTCTCCCAAGATCGGTGAAATAAATAGTCGACCAGGTAATAGCAATATGACCTCTGCTGAATTGGATTCTTTTCGAACAGAAGTTCGTGACTTTCTCTCTAACAATCTGACTCCGGAAATGCGCCAGGCCGCGGCTTTGGGCTTCGGAATACCTAAAGCGATAGGACAAGAGTGGCACAAAGCCCTTTTCGATCAGAACTGGATAGCCCCTAGCTGGCCAAAAGAATACGGCGGCACCGGTTGGAACCTGATGCAGCAACATATTTTTAATGAA
>JABGVY010000041.1 GCA_018645845.1 Gammaproteobacteria bacterium
AAGAACAGCAGAAACTCGGCATCTGTCAGTTTCTGCCCATCCACCTCAGCGGCCAGTAGTTTGCTGGCAAGGTCCTCGCCCGGGTTGGCGCGTTTATCATTGATACCACCTTGGCCATACTCAAACATCTTCATGACAGCGTGCGCAATGGCATTTTCCGGAAGAGACTCGGGCGCTGAATGAATCACCTCAGTCAGCTTATAAAGCTCACGGCCATCGTCCAGCGGTAGTCCCATGAGATCTGCAATCACTAAGCTAGGCATTTCGCCGGCGATCTCAGAGACGAAATCGCATTGGTTTTTTTCCGTCACCGCATCAAGGATCTTGGTTGCGAGCTGTTCAATGCGCGCGGTGTACTGTTTTGCTGGGCCCTGGGTGAATTCACGGCTGATGAGCTTTCGATAGGCCGTGTGCTCTGGCGGATCCATCATCAGCATCATCTTTGCGTCACCAGAAAAGTTAGCCTGCCCCGGGTCGGGGTCCTGGATCATGATGCTCGGCTCAGAAGAAAACATACTGGCGTTCCTACCAATGTTGTAGACATCTTTGTGTGTTGTGACAGCCCAGAACCCTGATCCTCCCGGTTCTTCATGCCAGAAAACAGGGTCATGTTCCCGAAGCCAGTTGTATTGGTCATGCGGGTGACCGCCCTTAAAACTGTCAGGAGAGAGCAGGTCTATCTTCATATTTTTCAGGCCAATGATGCATGCAGAACACTCTATCATGGCTTTTCTTAGGGTTCAGAGCCTTGTTTTGATGCCTCTCCCCTCTCGCGAAGGGGTAATCAGTCCGAAGGCTTTGAAGATGGACCGGATGTTTGAACATCACTGGCAGGGGACTCTGATCGCAGCTGATGAGACCCTGTTCTCCTCAGTCGCAGGTCTATGCGGTCTATGTCTTCACTGGGGTGTTGGGCAAATAGCTCAAACGTTTGCTGAAATGAATCGTCTGCTGGTCCGCAAAACTTATTCATCGGCCATTGGCAGTAATCGCTCTACGCAGCGCCTAGCTTCAGGTAAACTTCGTCCTCCAGAAATCTACCATTTGCCGTAAAATTACTATGAGTGAAGTTGTCCCGGAAAACCGGGAAAAAGGTAAATCCCTCCGGCCACTGCGTTCATTGGTGCCGTTCATTGCGCCTTACAAGGGGGTTTTGGTAATTGCCATGGTGGCGCTGCTCATCTCCTCGGCAGCGTTGCTGGCTATGCCGATGGCTGTCCGAAATGTGATTGACCATGGATTTTCTGTCGAGGATGCCGCGAACGTAGACCGCTATTTTTTCATTCTGCTGGTTTTTGCGCTGGTCATTGGTTTTTTTGGTGCCGCGCGATCCTACTTTGTGAACTGGCTGGGGGAAAGAGTCGTCGCTGACCTGCGCAGCAAGGTCTTTGCGCATGTGATCTATATGGATCCCACATTCTTCGAAACGACTAAAATAGGAGAAGTCCTGTCGCGCCTGACAGCTGATACAACGCTGATTCAATCTGTGTCGGGAGTCAGTATTTCAATTGTCCTGCGGTCATCGATTCAGTTTGTTGGTGGTTTGTTGCTGCTGGGTTATACCAACATTAAATTGATGGGCATTCTGCTGCTGATCTTTCCACTAATTGTGTTGCCGATTCTTGTCGTTGGGCGATGGTTAAGAAGGCTTTCGCGTGATACCCAGGACAGAATAGCAGATGCCAGCGGTCAGGCCGCTGAAATACTCGGGAACGCAGAAACCGTGCAGTCGTTCGCCGCAGAAGGTCTTGAGATAGAGCGATTCTCTGAGGCTATCCAGAAAAGCTTCCGGACAGCTATCCGGAGAATCAAGGTGCGGGCGCTATTAACGACGGTTGCGACGGCCAGCGTGTTTGGTGCATTGATTTTCGTGCTGTGGCTAGGTGCGAAAGAGGTGCTTGGAGGAACAATATCCGGCGGTGAACTCGGTCAGTTTGTTTTGTATGCCATGTTTGTTGGTGTTGCCGCAGGATCCTTAAGTGAAGTATGGGGAGAGGTGCAGCGAGCAGCCGGTGCGATGGAGCGGTTGACGGAGTTATTGCAGATGGAATCGATGATCCGGACGCCTGCAAACCCTGTTGAGTTAACTAAACCGTGTAGCGGTGCAGTCAGCTTTGAGCAGGTGGATTTCGGCTATCCGTCCCGGAAAAACGAATTTGCTATCCGGGAGTTCTCTCTTGATATCAAGCCGGGTGAACATGTCGCGTTTGTGGGGCCATCTGGCGCAGGTAAAAGTACGCTGTTCCAGTTGTTACTCAGGTTTTACGACCCGCAGTCCGGTCGGATTTGTATTGATGGCGTAAACATAAATCTTGTTGATCCTAAGGAGGTCAGGTCTGCCATGGCGATGGTTCCCCAGGATTGTGTGATCTTTGGTGATAGCGCCGCGGAAAACATTCGTTTTGGTCGTCCCTACGCGACCGATATGCAAGTTATCGAAGCAGCCACCGCAGCGTCGGCCCATGGTTTTATTAGTGAGCTGCCCGATGGCTATAAAACCTATCTGGGAGAGAAAGGCGCCAGATTGTCAGGCGGTCAGAAACAGCGGGTAGCGATAGCTCGTGCAATTCTTGCGGATCCAGCCATTTTGCTGCTCGATGAAGCTACCAGCGCCCTGGATGCGGAAAGTGAGCGGTTGGTGCAGTCGGCGTTGGATGCATTGCAGAAGAACAGAACCACCCTGGTCATTGCTCACCGGCTTGCAACAGTGCTTCAAGCGGACAAGATTGTCGTCCTGGATGCAGGCAAGATCCTTGATGTAGGCAGCCATAGTGAACTTGTGACTCGCAATGCTATCTATGCGCAGATGGTCGAATTACAGTTCGGAGAATCCGCTATTCCGGCGAAAGTGCAGTCAGCAGGCACCACCTGATTGGTTTCGATCCGCGACTGAACTTGAGAGAGACATATACTCCGTCAGTCCAGGCGCTTTTTAATTCGTTCAAAAGTACTGGAGCGCTCGTCCGTAGCAGCGGTAAGGGTTTCTTGTATAACAACATTGATATGATCAATCTGATTTCTGGGTGCTTTGATCGAGGTCAGTCCCCTGCTGTAAAGCCGGGGGTATTTTAGGGCTCCTCGAATGACACCTGGAAATATAGCGAGTAGCATTCCCATAAGAGGTGAACAATGACAAAACCCGTAGCCGTGGTGATTGGTGCCACGTCCAAGTGGCAATCTGATGGTCGCAATACCCGAATGGTCCACGGAGGGAATATCCCTGACGACGAATTGCCGCTATCGATACGGTGGGGAGTCGGGGGCGCCATAGCGCTGAAATTTGCCCGCGAGGGTTTCCATGTAGTGCTCACTACAAGGAGCAAGCCCAATGCTTCGGCGCTGGAGGCGGCCATAGACGCGGAGGGGCTTGCGTGCATGACGGTAGAATTGGACCTTGAGTCCGATGACTCGATTTCAACTGCCTTCGAGACAGTCAGAAGAGAATTGGGTGATCCGGAAGTCGTGGTGCTTAACGCAGGATATCTGGAGGGCAGGGATCTTCCTCCAGAAATGGAACTGCTCGAACACATGCCGGTCGAGTTTTTTGAAACAGCACAAAACATATCAAGCCGGGGCCCATTTCTGGTGGCAAAGGAAATATTACCGGCAATGAGGAAGCGCGGTCAGGGTTCTTTCCTGATCACCAACAATGCCGCTTCTCTCAGGGGCAAGAAGCGACGGACCGGTGAGTCGCTCTACTATCCGAGAGTTATGATGCGCACGCTGGCGCAAGTGTTAACGGAAGAGTATTCGGAGTTCGGTGTTCATGTTGCCAATGTCGTCGTGGATGGGTTGATCGATTCGCCCGGAACTCGCGTACTACCCATGGCGCAGTCGAAGCCTGAAATGATTATCAATCCGGCTGCAATTGCTGATGCATTTTACTACTTACATACCCAGGACAGGTCTTGCTGGACACACGAGTTGCAATTGACACCTTTTTCCGCCCGTCCCAGTTTTTGATCGCGGTGATTACTCTATGATCTCTATTTTATGACGGTTAGCTTATGAGCTCGAATGCGAAGGAAGACGGCAGACTTAAAGCGCTGACAGACGTAACGCTAGTAGGGGCGGCGGTGGATCTTGTGTTGGGAGTACTCAAGGTCTTTCTAGGCGTCGTGGAAAATTCGCAAGCACTTGTCGCTGATGGAATACATTCAATATCCGATCTCGTTACCGACGGCATGGTGCTGGTGGCGGTCAGGCAAGGTAATAAAATGGCTGATGAGGATCATCCTTATGGCCATGCCCGGATCGAAACGATCACCACCGTCTTGCTGGCACTGGCATTGTTTCTTGTAGCGCTTGCTATCGTGGATAACGCCCTGGATGTTTTTTACGAGCCGGGCAAAGATGTGACTCCAGGGTGGTTTGCTCTGTCGGTCGTCATGGTGTCGGGGCTTAGTAAGGAATACATCTATCACTACACGATGAAAGTGGCCAAATTGCATCAATCCCCCATTCTTGAGGCAAACGCCTGGCACAGCAGGACCGATGCGCTTTCATCAGTGATGGTGTTCGTGGGTATCGTCGGTGCGATGTTGGGATTACCAGAACTGGACGCTCTAGCGGCGATTGGTGTCGCCGTCATCATCGCCAAGGTTGCCTGGGATCTAGGTGCGCCTAGTGTGCAGGAGCTGGTAGACAAAGGGATGGATCGGTCCTATCTCGACGAACTGGAGGGTGCCGTTGGCAGGACCCACGGCGTTAAGGGATTTCATGCCTTAAGAACGCGCCGGATGGGTGCGAGTGTTTTGGTTGATGTACATATTGCGGTTGATTCGATGATTACAGTTTCTGAAGGTCATCAGATTGCGGAGCAGGTGAGGTTTGGTCTGACGGAGCAGTTTCCGGAGATCAGTGACGTAGTCGTCCATGTGGATGCTGAGGATGATGTGTTTGATGAATCGTTGCCAGATAGAGGCGAGCTGTTGCGGCTCCTGGAGGAATGCTGGAAGGAGTACTCGCCAGCACAGAATATTCTAAGGACGAACCTTCACTACCTGAACGGTTCGATCAGGCTGGAAGTCTGCCTGCCATTCGCCCTCGCAAGTTCACCGGCTGCGGCGAGTGAGATAGCAGATAAACTTAAGCGACGTGCTATGGAGTTTGTTCCGCAAATCACCCAGGTTCAGGTGTTGTTTGCCTCCGACAATGATTAAGAACAATGATTAAAAATAGTGATTAAGAACCCTGTTTAAGAATAATGATTGTGAAGACAGCGAATCAACCCGAAGAGATCATTCGAATTGCCCGGTATCGCGAGGTCCGTCCATGGTTAGGCGATTGACAAGCCTCCATCAACTGGTAGAGATACGCCGGTAATGTAACCAGCTTTGTCCGAAGCCAGGAATGCCGCGGCATGAGCGACGTCCCACGCACTTCCCATTTTTCTGCCGAGGGGCACCAGGCGGTCGCGCTCCGCAATGACTTCATCCCTCGGTTTGCCCGAATTGACCCTTCCTTCGACCGCCATGGGCGTATTCATCAAGCCTGGAAGAATGACATTGGCTCGAATGCCGTATCTGGCATTACCAGCCGCAAGCTGCTCCGTGAGTGCGATGACCGCCGCCTTGGTGGTTTTGTAGCCAATTAACGGGAAAGGCTTAATCGCTGCCAGAGAAGAGATATTAATGATGACTCCTGAGCCAGCTTGTCTCATATGAGGTAGCACATGTTTGCTGGTGAGGACCATTGAACGAAGGTTAATAGCCACCATGTTATCGAAGCCTTCAGGAGTTATTTTTTCAACGCTTGTATCCTGACCTGCAATGCTGACGCCGACATTATTGTGCAGAATGTCGATTCTCCCCCATTTCTGTACGACCGCGCTGACGAGATTCTTGATGCCTTCTTCATCACGAACATCCAACTCGTAGGCAAAGGCCTCAAAACCTTCGGCAACAATCATTTTGACCGTTTCTTCAGCGGACGACAGAAGTCTATCTGCGACAGCTATCCTGGCGCCTTCTCGGGCAAATAGAATCGCGGTTGCACGCCCATTTCCTATGGTTTCACCCGCTGTCTGTCCACCGCCCACGACGATTGCGATCTTGTTTTCCAGGGGTCGTTTGTTTTCCAGTGGCACTTTTATCTCCCAGATTGATGGTGATGGATAGCTTACACCGAAAAAAAGGTTTGTATCGAATCTGAATAATAGTACTATGGTCATGACCATGGTCATATAAGCAATGAGTATGAAAACAATCAAAGCTTCAGAATTCAAAGCCAAGTGCCTTAGCCTGATGGATGACGTGGCCCAATCCGGCGAAGAGATTGTCGTCACAAAAAATGGCAAACCTGTTTCCAAGCTTGTTCCCATCAAAAGCAAACCACGTGAGGTCTACGGGTTGCACAGAGGAATGTGGCAGTTGATGGACGAACTGGTTGAACCAGTCAATGAGAATTGGGATGGAGACTAAAGGCACATCGTGTTCTGAATCGCCAGGAAGTTGTCCAGGCTTCTGATGATCTTGTTAGATACCCACGTACTGGTCTGGCTGGACCAGGGTTCGGAGCGTCTTGGAAAAAGAGCACGCCGGATGATTGAGCAGTCGCACCAGCAAGAAGAGGTCGCTATTGCATCCGTTTCCTTCTGGGAAATTGGTATGTTCATCGAAAAGGGACGTCTCGCATTTGAAGGGTCACTGACTGAATGGAGAGTCTCGCTGCTCAATGGTGGGTTCGTTGAGCTACCCGCTGATGGCAAGGTCGCACTGGCGGCAGCGAGTCTGAAGGAATTTTCGGGCGACCCTGTCGACCGATTGATTTTCGCAACCGCGCTGAATCAGGAAGCGAAATTAGTGACCGCTGATGGTCGTTTGTTGAGTCATCGCGGTCTGAAAACTGTTAACGGATTGATTTAAACCTGCCGGGGAAGCAATGAAAGTCGTTTTGTTTAGTTTATTGATGTTTGTACCGCTGGCATCCGGTGGCACGCCAGGATTTCCTCTCGAACTGATGGAACCCACCGATATCCGGGACATTGAACGTCTGGATTACGAGGTAGTTAGACTCAATGCCAA
Organism: Gammaproteobacteria bacterium; assembly: GCA_018645845.1. Classification (GTDB taxonomy): domain Bacteria; phylum Pseudomonadota; class Gammaproteobacteria; order Pseudomonadales; family Azotimanducaceae; genus UBA9659. The sequence goes on from JABGVY010000041.1 coordinate 7,026, forward strand.
GATCAAGCAGTGCGCCGCAGCGGGCCTAGCACCGGCCATAGAATGTCACTGCTTCTATCCCAACAAGCTTGAATCGGCTATTAATGTTTATCAGACGGTGCTCAAGAAACACCCTGAATGGGAGAACCGAGCTGTTCTCTGGTGGGATAGCACAAGAACAACGCCCTCAAACCTTCATTTGGGGGGGCTGAAACTCACGATCGAGAAACCCTGTCAGAATCTGGTCAGCCTATAATCGCTTTGTGACTATTGCTTTCGCTCGTTTGCCGATAACACTGTAAAACCTGACTGGATATTTAAGGCGAGTCATCCGGGGAGGTTCTCTATCGATTGCCAATTGCCGGCACGAGCAGCGTTGCTGATCAGCGTCAAAATCTCCTCTGCGATTTTCTCTGGTGCCTGCATTATTGGTCCCATGAGCGCCGAACCACGCCTTTCAGCCGGTTTCAAATAATCCGTTATGCCGATGAATTGTGTGTTTACGAGGCAAAGCTAGGCGCGAACTGGGTTTGCTTGTTGGGACTAATATCAAGGCCACCTAATGTCGATTCCGTTTCTTTAGAGAAAGTAGTCAGGGCGCTAGCGTCAGGCGCATCTTTATTTCTATGCCCAGGTCCTGTTCAAAAAAAATGGAACGTGTTATAAAAGTTTACCATTTGAATGAGATGTTAATTATGGCGCTTTACGACAACCTATTCGAACCACTAACGATGGGTCCAACCAGGTTGAAAAACCGAATCGTTCGCTCTCCCCATGGAACAGGGCTTGCTGGAGAAGACTTGATCTCTTACCACGAAGCGCGGGCGAAAGGCGGTGTTGCGATGTCGACTATTCAGGCGACTGGTATCCATAAGAGTGCGCCACAGGGCATTCCGCTGCATACGGACGCCTGCAAACCGTTCCTGACGGAGATTGCTGATAGGATCAGGCCTCATGGAATGAAACTCTTCATCCAGCTTTACCATCCCGGTGCAGGGATGCAGGGCATGCCGGAAAACTGGTCGGCCAGTGCTGTCCCTAATCCCATGGCGGGGGTTATGCCGGTAGAGATGACCAAGGCAATGATTGATGACGTTGTCGGCTCGTTTGCCCTGGCGGCCGGCAGAGTCAGGGACTGCGGCCTTGACGGCATTGATATCCATGCTTCCAGTGGTTACCTGATACACGAGTTTCTATCGCCTGCTCTAAATAAGAGAACGGACGAATATGGCGGCAGTCTTGAGAATCGAATGCGATTCATGTTCGAAGTGATCGAGGCTGTTCGCGATGAAGTTGGTGATTCGGTTGTTATAGGTGTTCGTTTACCGAACGAGGATTACGTGCCGGGTGGTCTGACGGCGGAGATCAATGCAGATATCGCCAGGGCGGTTGATCCTGTTGCGGATTATATTTCGCTGCATATGGGCGCCTACTGGCGATTTCACAAACTGATTGCGCCATCTGACGATCCGTTGGGCGTCGAGATGCAAGCCAACGGAGTGATTAAACCATTTATTAGCAAACCTACCATGGTCACTGGTCGCATCATGACGCTTGATCACGCGAGCGCCATTGTG
>JABGVY010000118.1 GCA_018645845.1 Gammaproteobacteria bacterium
AGACACGCTGGGTAATAGAATCAGGGATGCAGAAACGCTTCTGCATCAGCAGGCGCGAATTAGTGCCGAACTCCAGGAAGGTTTAACCAGAACACGAATGGTACAGTTCTCGCGCTTGATTCCCAGGTTGAGAAGAATCGTCAGGCAGGTCAGTAGTGAAGTGGGTAAGTCAGTTCGATTCGATGCTTACAATATTGAAGGTGAACTGGATCGAAATGTTCTTGAAAGAATTGTCGCGCCACTGGAACACATGCTCAGAAACTCTGTTGACCATGGTATCGAAGATGAAGCAACGCGCGTAGCATCCGGTAAGCAGGTACAGGGCCGCATCAGTCTGCGATTGTCTCGAGAGGGGGGATATGTGGTGCTGGCCATCAGTGATGATGGCGGTGGTATCGACGTCAATGCAGTAAGAGGTAAAGCTATTGAAAGAGGGCTTATTGCAGAGGAGCAGGATGTTTCAGATCACGAAGTGATGCAGTTCATCATGCACGCAGGTTTTTCCACGGCTCAAAAGCTGACACAAATTTCCGGCCGTGGAGTTGGAATGGATGTAGTAGGTAGCGAGATTAAAGCGCTTGGGGGCACCGTAGCGATTGATTCCACGCTGGGCGTTGGTACGGAGTTTACCATCCGAATTCCATTTACTGTGTCGATTAACCGTGCGCTGATGGTTGTCGTTAAAGAAGAAACCTATGCGATACCGCTTAACACCATTGAAGGTATCGTCAGGGTAAGTCCTTATGAGTTGGAGGCATATTATCAGCCAGATGCCCCAATGTTTGAATATGCGGGTCAGCCCTACAGGCTTGCGTATATGGGCAAAATGCTGGACAAGTTGGATGATCCAAATTTGACCGGCCAGGTGGTTCCATTGCCAGTAATCCTTGCCCGAAGCGGTGATCATGCGGTTGCGCTTCAGGTAGATCGGGTGATTGGTTCGAGGGAAGTGGTTGTAAAAACGCTTGGCGCCCAGTTCAGTGATGTTGGCGGGATATCCGGAGCAACGGTGCTCGGTGATGGCAGTGTCGTCATTATTCTGGATTGCATGGCATTGGTACGTAGCTACGAAGCCAGTGTTAATGCGCCGAGAGATCCGGTCGTTGCAGAACCGGTTCCGGGGCCAGAAGCAGAGGATAAAGTCCGGACCGTGATGATCGTCGATGACTCGGTTACCGTCAGGAAGGTGACATCACGTCTGATGGAAAGGCAGGGTTTTGCAGTTACCACAGCAAAGGATGGTATTGAGGCGATGAACCAGCTTCAGACTACCAGGCCAGATATTGTTCTGCTGGATATCGAAATGCCACGAATGGATGGGTTTGAAGTCCTTCGTAGTGTGCGGCGTGACGAGAACCTTAAAGACCTTCCTGTCATCATGATTACTTCCAGGACCGGCGAGAAACACAAGCAGCAGGCGATGGAACTGGGTGTTAACCAGTATCTGGGGAAACCTTTCCAGGAAGCGAAACTTTTAGCAACTATTGAAGAAGTTATTGCCAGCGCGAAAGCACAATCTGAGCAGGATTAGACGTGTCCGAACCTGAACAATTGGAAGTCTACATTCTAGAGATGCAGAAGCAGGCAGTTATATTGCCTGTTGATGTGGTTGCTGAAATCATTCCTTATGAACCTTTGCAACGTATGGAAGATACGCCGGAGTGGTTTTTGGGATTGCTGGGTTGGCGCGGCATCCAAGTCCCGGTGGTCTCTTTTGAAATGCTGACGGTTGAGCGAGCGAGTTTTTCTCTTGTGAGTGTTGCCTCGGCAAGCCTTGTTATCGTGAGGGGCGATACTGACCAGGCTCTATTGCCTTTCTATGCGCTGGTTGCGCAGACCGATCCCCTGGCACACCAAATTATTGACGAAACACTCTCAGGAACAGAGGGTAAGATAGAGAGGACTGAGATAGCGAAGGTCAGATTCAACAACGATGTTCTTTCAGTACCAAACCTGGAGTACCTTCAGGAGGTGCTTTTAAACGCTCTCGTTCAGTAGCTCATTCGGTAATGCCGAAACTGCCCCAGACCTGATGAGAAACCGATAATGCCACGATTGGGGCGGTCTCGGCGCGAAGAACACGTTCGCCAAATGTCACAGTATTGAATCCCGCATTTATAGCTTCTTTTTCTTCAGCCTCACTAAACCCACCTTCCGGGCCGGTTAACAGACTCACTGAATTGACCTCAGATTTCGTGTGCGGGATTGTGGAACTTCCTGGAACTGCGAGTAGCCTAATGTCTGCGTCGCTGTTAGCAAGCCAGCCTGATAGATTTGTGGCCGGGTCCAGCGCGGGTAAAAGATTAAGGCCGCATTGCTCACACGCTGCGATCATCACCTGTCGCCAGTGGGTTTGTCGACGGTGAATCACTTTGTGTGCCACAGCGCAGTGATCGCTGATAATTGGGGTAATCCGGGTTATACCAAGTTCGGTGACCTTCGTTAACACGCTATTCATCGAATCTTTTTTCAGGATACAAAGCCCAAGCGTAGTCCTGAGTTGGGGTGCCCGATTGTTTTCATCGTACTTGAGCGGTCTAACCTCAACATGGTTTTTTCGAATTGACTCGATCGAGCAGATGAACTCACCGCCCTCGCCATTGAACACAACGATGCTCTCGGCGGTGGATTTACGAAGCACTCGAGCCAGGTGGTGCCCTGATACTTCGGGCAATGGAAAAATTTTCCCGATTTTGATGCTACCTTCAACAAAGAATCTGGGTAGCGTCATGACTAAAGACCCAGGTTTTTCCAGACTTTCATGGTCGGCAGGGACTGGTTCATGGTGTAAAAATGCAGTCCGGGGGCGCCGCCTTGTAGCAGGCGCTGGCAGAGGTCGGTCACGACCTCTTCGCCAAATGCTTTTAGGGTGTCAGGCTCAGCTGTGCAGGCTTGCAACTGCTTTTCTATCCAACGGGGAATCTCTGCGCCACACAGACCTGAAAATCTTTTTAGGCCTTTATAGTTGGTGATCGGCATAATTCCAGGAACAATGGGAATCGTGATACCCGCTTTGTCACACAAATCCCTGAACCGAAAGTAAGCGTCTGCATTGTAAAAATATTGCGTGATTGCGCTGTTTGCCCCGGCATTGACCTTTTGTTTGAAGAACTTGATTTCTGTGTCGACAGTATCTGATTCGGGGTGAATCTCAGGGTAGGCTGCAATGTCTATGTGAAAATGCTCGCCCGTTATTCGGCGGATGAACTCGACTAGTTCATTGGCGTGAGACATCTTCATGGAGCTGCCAACACCTGAGGGGCGATCGCCGCGAAGTGCGACAAGGCGCATAATTCCGGCAGCCTGGTATTCTCGAATCAGGGCCTCGATAACCTCGGGTTTGTCGCCACCAAAGGAAAGGTGAGGCGCGATAACGCTGCCGGTGCTGGCCAGGTCAAGTACCGTCTGCTTTGTCCCATCTTTGGTCGAGCCACCGGCACCGTAGGTAACAGAAAAAAAGTGCGGCGAAAGATCAGCAAGTCTGGCATGAACTTGTTTTAGCTTGGTAACAGCCTCTTCGGTTTTAGGTGCAGAAAACTCAAAGCTGAACAGTTGGGTATCGGTCATGTTTACTTGGCTGCTGCCAGCAGGTCCTTCTTATCTGTCGCTTCCCAGGTAAAGTCTTTATCTTCCCTGCCGAAGTGACCGTAGGCCGCGGTTTTACGGTAAATGGGCCGTTTTAAATCGAGCATTTCGACAAGGCCTTTGGGTCGAAGGTCAAAATGTTCCCTGACAAGGGCTTCGATTGCAGTTTCATCGATCACGCCTGTGCCAAATGTGTTGATGCTGATGGAAGTTGGCTCGGCAACACCGATCGCATAGGACAGTTGAATCTCGCAGCGTTTTGCGAGTCCGGCGGCAACGATATTTTTCGCCACATAGCGGCCGGCATAAGCTGCGCTCCTGTCAACTTTGGATGGGTCCTTCCCGGAGAAAGCACCACCGCCGTGACGCGCCATGCCGCCGTAGGTATCAACAATGATCTTTCGGCCCGTCAGGCCACAATCGCCGACGGGGCCACCAATAACGAAGTTACCAGTCGGATTAATAAAATACTTTGTAGCGCCGTGAAGCCAGTTTTCTGGCAGGACGGGCTTGATGATTTCTTCCATGACCGCTTCCTGAAGGTCCTTGAGAGAAACATCGGGAGAATGCTGTGTAGATAATACGACTGCGTCAATGGCGACGGGATTACCATCCGTATCGTACCGGAATGAAATTTGGCTTTTTGCATCAGGCCGCAGGAAAGATAGTTTTCCTGACTTGCGGACTTCCGCCTGTTTTTCAACCAGTCGGTGTGAGTAGGTGATAGGCGCGGGCATGAGCACATCGGTTTCATCGGAGGCATAACCAAACATAAGCCCCTGGTCACCGGCGCCCTGCTCTTTGTTTTCGCCTTCATCGACGCCCATTGCAATATCGGGGGACTGCTTGCCAATGGCGTTGATTACTGCGCAGCAGGCGCCGTCGAAACCAACATCAGAATTGTTGTAGCCAATATCAAGCACCACGGTTCGACAAATGTCTTCAAGGTCTACCAGGGCTTCAGTCGTAATCTCGCCGGCGAGGATGACCATGCCGGTTTTCACCATGGTTTCGCAGGCCACGCGGGCGTTTTTGTCTTCACTGATAATGGCATCTAGAATGCCGTCAGAAATCTGGTCAGCCATCTTGTCAGGGTGGCCTTCTGAAACGGATTCTGAGGTAAAAGTGCTGTTAACTGTCATGGGCTGGCCCTGTGCGTTTACGTGAAAAGTCCGCCATTCTACTTGTCCCGGTAATGGTTTCCCAGCAAGCTCAGGTGATAATCCCTCATCCTGATGATAAATATCTCTCAATGCGAGAGTCCTGCCATTGATGATTAGCTAACCGTAAGAGAGAATACTCGCGAATTTTTAGCACCGGTTTTTACTATGAACGGAACCAAGATTGCCAATGCAGTACGTGCCCTGTCGATGGATGCTGTTCAAAAAGCAGGGAGTGGACATCCAGGCGCCCCCATGGGTATGGCCGATATTGCCGAAGTCCTGTGGACCGATATTTTGCGCCACAACCCCGCAAATCCAGGCTGGCTGAATCGAGACCGCTTCGTGCTGTCCAATGGCCATGGTTCCATGTTGCTTTATTCCCTGCTGCACCTGACAGGATATGACCTGTCGATGAATGAATTGCGAAATTTCAGGCAGTTGGGTTCGATAACCGCTGGTCATCCTGAATATGGCGAGACCCCTGGTGTTGAGACGACGACCGGGCCGCTGGGTCAGGGCTTTGGCAATGCGGTGGGAATGGCTATCGCGGAACAGATACTGTCTGCACGTTTTAACCGCGACGATTTTAATATTGTTGATCACTTCACTTACGTCTTTGTCGGTGATGGTTGCCTGATGGAAGGTGTGTCTCATGAAACTGCCTCTCTCGCGGGTACGCTTGGGCTCTCCAAGCTCATCTGTATCTATGACGACAACGGGATATCGATCGACGGCAAGATCGACGGATGGTTTACAGACGATACCCCGGGGCGCTTTGAAGCTTATGGCTGGCACGTTATTCCTGACGTTGACGGGCATGATCGTGATCTGGTCCAGGCGGCGATTCTTGCGGCGCAAAAAGACCAGCGCCCGAGCATCATCTGTTGTAAGACCCAGATTGGATTTGGCTCTCCGAACAAGCAGGGAACTGCCGCAAGCCACGGTTCACCGCTCGGGCTGGATGAAATTGAGCTGACCCGCGAATCTCTTGGTTGGACAGATGCGCCCTTTGAAATACCTGAGGCTGTCTATGCCGCCTGGGATTGTCGGCAAAAAGGCGCTGAGACTGAAAGTGGCTGGCGACAGCGCTTTGCGGAATACAAAGACGCTCATCCTGATCTTGCGTTTGAGCTTGAACGGACGATGTCTAGAGCGCTGCCTAACAACTGGCACCAGACCATGGAAGCCATAGCGAAAGACATGCAGGGGGATGACCGCACGGTAGCGTCACGTAATGCTTCTGGTGAAGTGATTGCCAAAATAGCTGCCATTCTTCCTGAACTGGTCGGGGGCTCGGCTGATTTATCAGGTTCAAACTGCACTAACTGGCCGGACGTCCGGCCGATGGCGAAGGACAATCCGGATGCTAATTATCTCTATTATGGTGTTCGTGAATTTGGGATGACCGCGATCGGAAACGGCATCGCCTTGCATGGTGGTCTTCGACCATTTTCTGGCACTTTCCTCATCTTCATGGAATACGCCCGTAACGCAGTGCGGATGTCCGCCTTGATGGGTATACCCAATATTCTTGTCTACACCCATGATTCTATCGGACAGGGCGAAGATGGCCCTACCCACCAGCCTGTCGAACAGCTGGCGAATCTTCGGGGAACCCCGAATATGACAGTGTGGCGACCCTGCGATACCGTTGAAACGGTTTATGCCTGGAAGCATGCTATCGAAAATAATGATGGACCTACCTCGCTGGTATTTAGTCGTCAGGGATTGCCGACACAGGGCAGGACTGAAGAGCAATTCGATAATATAAGCCGGGGCGCCTATGTGTTGTTTGAAACCGATGAAAATGCCGAAAACATCCTCATAGCGACTGGCTCAGAAGTCAGCCTTGCGTTAGAGAGCGCGAAGGTGCTTGGTGCCCAGGGCGTGTCAGTCAGGGTCATTTCCATGCCCTGTGTGGAGGTGTTTGAACAGCAGGATGCAAGCTATCAGGAACAGGTATTGCCAAACGCGATCCGAAAACGAGTGGCCATTGAAGCAGCGCACGTTGACTACTGGAGGAAGTGGGTCGGGCTTGATGGTGCAGTTGTTGGAATGGAAACTTTTGGCGCGAGCGCACCCGGAGGGGATCTTTACAGGCATTTTGGATTCACGGTGGAAAACGTTGTCGACAAGGTCAAGGGACTAGGCTAAACGATGGCCATACTGCGTTTTGGGAATCTTGATATTCGCGATAAACGTGTTCTGATTCGTGAGGACCTGAACGTACCCGTCGATAATGGCCAGGTAACCAGTGACGCGAGGATTCGGGCGGCCCTGCCGACACTGGAATATGCAGTTAAGCAGGGTGCGAAGGTGATGGTAATGTCGCATCTGGGCAGGCCCCAGGAAGGTTTGTCGATCGACCAGCAGCAGGAATTGAGCCTGGAACCCGTTGCTTCAAGGATTTCAGAATTATCAGGCCTGACGGTTCGGCTTGAAACCAGCTATCTGGAGGGGGTTTCTTTCGGTGATGAAGACATCCTTTTGTTTGAAAATATTCGCATCAATGTCGGTGAAAAAAGCAACGATGAAAGCCTCTCCAAAAAACTGGCATTGTTAGCGGATATCTTTGTGATGGACGCTTTCGGCACAGCGCACAGGGCGCAGGCCAGTACTGAGGGCGTGGCTCGTTTAGCGCCAGTTGCCTGCGCGGGACCGCTGCTATCCGCAGAATTGTCGGCGCTCGGGAAAGCGCTGGCGGACCCGGTAAGGCCCATGACGGCGATCGTTGGTGGCAGTAAGGTTTCTACGAAACTGGAGGTGCTTAACTCACTGGTTGAAAAAGTGGATTCGTTGGTGGTGGGTGGTGGTATCGCTAATACCTTTCTGGCGGCGACCGGAATCAACGTTGGCAAATCTCTCTGTGAAGCTGGCCTCTCGGATACTGCGAAACAGCTACTGGACAGAGTTCATATTCCATTGCCAACTGATGTGGTCGTTGCGAAGGCGCTGTCAGCGGATGCAACCGCTGTGATTAAGTCGGTGCACCAGGTCAAAGCTGATGAGATGATATTGGATATAGGTCCAGATAGCAGGGCAGCGATCTGTGAGATGATGGCCCAGGCTGGGACTATCCTGTGGAACGGCCCCGTGGGAGTATTCGAAATACCGCAGTTCGCTGAAGGCACGAAAGCGCTAGCCCTCAGTATCGCTGAGAGTCAGGCGTTTTCGGTAGCGGGTGGTGGCGATACCCTCGCAGCAATCGAACAATTTGGACTCAGCGACAAGATTTCCTATATATCTACCGGTGGTGGTGCATTCCTTGAGTTCGTTGAAGGCAAAACCCTACCGGCAGTAGCCGCTCTTGAAGCAAGGGGCGAGTAACCCAACTTATTTGGAGAACAGATCATGGCATTAGTAAGCATGCGTCAACTTTTGGATCATGCGGCAGAGCACGATTATGGGGTTCCGGCGTTTAACGTGAATAATCTGGAGCAGATACGCGCCATCATGGAAGGCGCAGAGCAGACAGATAGCCCTGTGATTGTTCAGGCGTCGGCTGGTGCACGTAAATATGCTGGCCCAAACTTTCTCAAACATCTGATACTTGCGGCGGTAGAGGAGTTCCCTGATATTCCAGTTGTTATGCATCAGGATCATGGTGCTTCGCCCGGTGACTGCCAGAAAAGTATCCAGCTTGGATTCTCATCGGTGATGATGGATGGCTCGCTACTTGAAGACCAAAAGACACCTGCCAGTTACGAATACAACCTTGATGTCACCCGGCGAACTGTTGACATGGCTCATGCCTGTGGCGTGACTGTCGAAGGTGAACTGGGTTGCCTGGGATCATTGGAAACTGGTGAAGCAGGAGAAGAAGACGGCGTTGGTGCAGCTGGTGTCCTGACCATGGACCAGATGCTCACCGACCCGGAGCAGGCAATTGATTTCATCGCACAGACAAATTGCGATGCGCTGGCCATTGCCATTGGTACAAGCCACGGTGCCTATAAATTCTCGAGACCACCGACCGGTGATATCCTGTCGATAGATCTCATTAAGAAGATTCATGAGGCG
>JABGVY010000040.1 GCA_018645845.1 Gammaproteobacteria bacterium
AGTTCCCGCATCTGGTCAATGGAGAAGTTAATGGAGTCTGCTATCGCCCCGGTGAAACTCTCCGTGACCGTTGCCTGGACTCTTAAATCTCCATCCGCAAGATCCGCTAACTCATCCAGCAGTTGAAGAATTGCAGCCTGGTTGTCTTCGTTCTGTCGTGTACTTTCACCGACACTGGAATTAGAGGCCCGATAGATGAGGACAATAATAATGACAAACACAACCAGTATGATCCCAAGAAGCGCAAACGCGATCTCCATAGACGCCAAACCAGCGCTACCTCCGGCTCTTGTCAAAGACCTGGATAATGCGCCAATAGCGGGTAAAAAATTGGCTGAAGATTCGTAAATCGCAGTGCCAACGTTGCGCAGTTTGGCAACTTCAGCGGCCTGAATAAGGACCTCCTTTACGCCACTATCAGCAGATTCAAAGAGTTCATCGATTCGCTCAAGACTCGATCGCACGTCAGCGTCGGTGACCGCCGCAATGACAAGTCTGGCATCACCATTCTGGAACCCGCTCAGAGCAGCTCGGAAGTTCCTGCTGTCACGAGAATACTGATCTTCCAGTACCTGTTCAAAGCCGCGATCAATGACCTTATCGACAATGTGACCAATTCTTTCAACGAGTAAGGCCTGCCTTTGTGCAACGACAATCTCGTTGCCAGCTGCGCTATTTCTCACCAAAGCCCTGACAACCTTATTGTTTTCCTGCTGGATCAATTGAAGATTGATGGTGATATCGGCGCTGGATCCGCGCTGCGAGTCAACTGCGCCCTTTTTCTGGATGATCAAATCGATTTTTGTTGCAAGGTCCGCCCATAAAACCGCCACCTGGGAGACCGAAGCCTGGGCAGCAGCCGGTGCTGCTGGCAATCCTGTTACCCCGTCACCGTTTTTGAGAACATTCAGGAGACGGTCAAATTCGTCTTTGTCGCGAGCAAGCGATGAAAAGGCCATGACATTGCCACTACCCGCCGAAGAAGCATGGTTCGCCAGCCCCTGAGCAATGAGATGCATTTCGCTGGCATGTCGCGCATGCGTCTTACTGCCGCCACCAGTGCCGCTCAACATATACAGATTTACACTGAATCCCGCTATCAGCAACACAAGCAAACTGATCATGCCCAATAGCACAGGGCTACGTAGCATATTTGTCGCGTTTGTATCCTCAGCCATCTCTAACTCCAGTTCTCCCGTTGTTTCACACAGCTCTAGTATGAGACAGCCAGCTTACCTAATCTTGGGTCATCAGAAAGCGTTGCTAGGCTCATTACTGGCCAATGCACACCCGCTACCCCGTACGACCCCTGTACGAATTTCTCAAACATCTCCGGGACGTTCCCGGCGTCCTCTGAGTAAGCATCCGAAGGAAAATGCTGCATTCCAAGAGAGTCATCAATAATGAAACCCAGGAGATGTTCTTCGTCCTCAACAGCCAGGACTCTGCGCTGTGCTCCGGACAACGTTGATGGTTGACCAAAAAACAGCGCCAGATCCACCAAGACCATTAGCCTGCCCCTGACGTTGCCAACTCCAATAACAAAACTTTTGACACCCGGGACTCGGGTTGCCGCAGGAACTCTCATTAGTTCGCAGGTTTCTTTCATCGACGTAACAAATCTTTGTCCGAGCAGGTTAAATCCAAGCCCCGTCGATAGCGTTTGAGTCGCCTGCGCTGAGGGCAAATCAATCGCATTGAGCCTTGCCTTACCTGCCAGCTCCGAAAGCATCTCAAATGGTGATAATTCACTCATCGTTACAGGCACGCCCGCATGACGGAAATCAGCTCATTGGTATCCACCGGTTTCGTTATGTAACCTTTCGCACCCTGGCGCTGCCCCCAGACTTTGTCAGTTTCCTGATTCTTGCTGCTGACAATAATGACAGGAATGTGTTCAGTTTCCTTACCCCTGGCAATCTGTCTTGTCGCCTGGAACCCGTTCATGTCGGGCATGACTATATCCATCAGAATAACGTCCGGTTGCTCTGCAATGGCCATACTCACGCCGTCTCGTCCGTTGTCTGCAGTAATCACCTCATGGCCCAGCAACTCAAGCATCGCTTTGAACTGATGGGTTTCGGTTGGAGAATCATCAACTAACAATATCTTCGACATCTCTATCAAGCTCCCTGCCCTATGTCTTCAATCTGTTTTTACGTGATCACGAATTGCGCTCAGTAACTCATCCTTGCTGAACGGTTTTGTGAGATATTGGTCGGATCCTACAATCCGTCCTTTGGCGCGATCGAATAAACCATCCTTACTCGATAACATGATGACCGGCGTACTTTGGAAATCAACGTTGTTTTTAATCAGCGCGCAGGTTTGATAACCATCGAGGCGAGGCATCATTATGTCGACAAAAATGATGGCCGGTTGCGAGTCTGCGATCTTGGCTAACGCATCAAAACCATCAGTCGCTGTAATAACTTCACAGCCTTCTTTGGACAGTAAGGTCTCGGCGGTTCTGCGGATAGTCTTTGAATCATCAATGACCATCACTTTTACGTCTTTAAAATTGTCGTCCATAGTTCCTACCCTAGTACCGTGTCATAAGCCACTTCGTAAAATCCGCCAATAGCTGAACATGTGCAAAGTGCATTGCTGCCCGTAGGGTACATCACATTTTGTAACACAGTTGTTAAACTCAATCCATAAGTGCCCGAGACGTAAGGGAATTCTCTCACAAAACGAGGTAAGTTAGTTTACAATGTTGGCCGTTTCAGGAGACGGTACCAAACGCAATAGCACCGAGTCTTGACAGTGGGTCCTGATCCTCACAAAAATGTCGAGCTGAGCCAATAGGGGAGACAACTTGACCTATCGTATCGGCGTCCTAATGGACCCCATCGACTCTATAAATCCCAAAAAAGACAGTACCTTGGCCATGATGCTCGCCGCACAAGCTCGTGGCTGGCAGGTCAGCGTCTTTACCCAGGCTGACCTCTATATTGAAGACGGGGAAGTCTCTGTTTTTACGTCCGACGTGACCCTCTTTGACGACACGGACAAATGGTTCGACGTGCAGGATCGCAGGACAGCGAAGGCAACCGAATTCGACTGCGTTCTCATGAGAAAAGACCCTCCATTCGACATGGAGTACATTTACGCTACCTATCTTCTTGAATTAATTGAGAAAAATGGGGTTCCGGTGCTCAACCGACCCGCTAGCGTCAGAGATTGTAACGAGAAACTGTTTGCATTGCAGTTCCCGCAATGCACCCCTTCTCACCTGGTCAGTCGCAACCAGGAAAAGCTCAAATCATTCCACCAGAAGCATGGAGATGTTATCTACAAGCCTCTGGACGGAATGGGAGGCGCATCGATTTTCCGGGCCGTAGCAGATGAACATAACCTGTCTGTCATCATTGAAACGCTAACCCGGCATGGCCAGATACAAACCATGGTTCAGCGCTATCTTCCAGAGATCAAAGAAGGGGATACGAGAATCCTGCTGATCAATGGCAAGCCGGTACCCTTTGGATTAGCGAGGGTACCCGCGAAGGGAGAAACTAGAGGCAATCTCGCCGCTGGCGGCAAAGCAGTAGGAAGAGAACTGACCGACCGAGACCGCTATATTTGCGAGCAGGTTGGGCCAGTCCTGAAGGAAAAAGGGCTATACTTTGTAGGCATCGATGTCATCGGAGACTATCTCACCGAGATCAACGTCACCTGCCCAACCTGTATCAGGGAACTGGACGCTGCCTTCGACCTGGACATTGCAGGTGACTACATGCGGTTTATCGAAGATGAGATATTTGGAAATTCTGATTAAGACGATATTTCCCAGATAATGGCTGCAGTCATTCCAGGCCGGCTCGAAGCTACCGTGAGCCCGGGTGATCGACTCAGTTTTACAGTCTTTCTGGCGATTGCTCTGCATGCCGCCCTGATACTCGGCGTCACTTTTACCTACGTCACCAGCAAGCCATCAACTCACACAATGGAAGTTACTCTTGCCCAGCAACGCGCCAAACGCAGGCCTGAAAACGCCGACTTCCTGGCCCAGATTAACCAGGTTGGCAGCGGTGCACTGGAGGAGAAGGCAATCATGACCGCGCCAACAGTGGCTCAGTTTCAGGATACCGAGATCCGCGAAACCAATCAGGACATCCCGCAAAGTTCCTCCTACAAGACGGTTGAGCAAAAGCAAACAGCTATCACGACTACCGCCAAGACCGATCACAAAGTCACTGTAGATAGTGATGCGACCGAAGCGATTCCGCAAAAAGCCGAATTCAAAAACAAGAAATCACTTCAGGCACGGGCGCTTGAAATTGCGAGTCTCGAAGCCCGAATCGACCATCAACGCCAGATTTACGCAAAAAGACCCAGAATAAAAAGGCTAACCAGCTTATCGACTGCTTCCAGTGCAGACGCGTTCTATCTGAACTCCTGGCGCCGCAAGATCGAAAGTATCGGCAACCTTAACTACCCGCAGAAAGCGAGAGAGAACAAACTATATGGATCATTGCGCCTAATGGTTGCAATTCTACCGGACGGTTCTTTGAAAGAGGTAGAACTCCTTGAATCATCCGGGCACCAGGTTCTGGACGACGCAGCGGTCAGGATAGTTCGGCTGTCAGCACCATACGCCCCATTCCCAGATGAACTAAGACAATCAACCGACGTGCTTGAAATCATTCGAACCTGGCAGTTTAGGAAGAACTCTTCCCTGCGGAGCTACTAGATTGTCAGAATTCACTTCATTATCTGGACAATTACTGGTTTCTCTGCCGACAATGCAGGGTGACTATTTTTCTCACACCGTCACGCTGTTGATTGAGCACAACAGGAATGGCGCCTTTGGACTCGTCATAAACAAAACCCTGGATGCAGACCTCGCGGCGCTGCTCGGCAATCAAGTAGCGCGGTGCCCATCAGACATAACAGTGCTTGAAAGTGGCCCTGTAGAGCAGAACAGATTGTTCTTCCTGCATACAACAGAAGCGATGTTCGAGGGCTCTATTGGCATTGCTGACAAGTTCGCCCTGACGACATCGTTAGATATTCTGGATGCTATCTCCGAGCAAAGAGGGCCGGACAACATCCTCGCAGGACTTGGTTACGCGGGTTGGTCCGGAGGCCAACTTGAGAACGAAATTCAAGCCGACGTATGGCTGGTGACACCTTACCAGCGGGATATCGTCTTCAATGTACCCTTTACCGAACGACCTGAGGCAGCAGCGAAGTCAATCGGTGTCGACCTGAATCTGATATCTCCCACCCCGGGACACGGGTAACAAGATGATTATGGAGGTGTCTGGATGACTGGGCTGGCGATGGCATTCGACTTTGGCACCACCAAAATCGGTATTGCCGTTGGACAGAAAATTACGGGTACCGCAACGCCTGTGGCAATAGTGAAGGCAAGAGACGGCATTCCACAGTGGCTAGTGATAGACCAACTCGTGGAAGAGTGGCAGCCAACAGTGTTGGTCGTTGGCTTGCCCATCAACATGGACGGTACCAAGAGCGACATGTCAAAGGCCGCTAGTCGGTTCTCAAGGCGCTTACATGGGCGATATGGCATTGGCGTCGAATTGATGGATGAAAGACTTTCAACCTTCGAAGCAAGAGAGTTCGAGACCCCCGACCAGCTAGATGCAATAGCGGCCAAATTGATTCTTGAAACCTGGCTTGCAGATTCCACCTAGACAGTCCGGACAAGCCCTAGTCTGTCTCCGAGCCTTCCAGCGAAAGCCCTTGGCTAGGACTAAGGCTCGCCGTTTCAACTCCACCCGAGAGCTTGATAAGCAATCGTAGATCGTTGGCAGAATCTGCCGATGAGAGCGCAGACTCGTATGTTATTTGACCTTCCTGGTACAGATTGAACAATGCCTGGTCGAAAGTCTGCATGCCTTGCTCTGACGACTTCGCCATCACCTCTTTAAGTGCATGTACGTCACCCTTCCGGATAAGGTCCGACACGAGAGGTGAATTGATCATGATCTCAATAGCCGCACGCCTACCCTTGCCATCAATTGTCGGCACAAGCTGCTGAGCAACCATGCCTCGCAGGTTAAGTGACAAATCCATCCACACCTGTTTATGCCTGTCCACCGGGAAGAAGTTAATAATGCGATCCAGTGCCTGGTTCGCATTATTAGCGTGAAGCGTCGCAAGACACAGGTGACCAGTCTCTGCAAAAGCCACCGCGTAGTCCATCGTCTGCAAGGTTCTAATTTCTCCGATCATAATGACATCGGGCGCTTGTCTAAGTGTGTTTTTCAGCGCTATTTCGAAGCTGGGCGTATCCACCCCAACTTCACGCTGGGTCACCATGCAGCCTCTGTGTTCGTGCACAAATTCGATCGGGTCCTCAATCGTGATGATGTGGCCTTTCGAATTCTGGTTTCGATACCCAATCATCGAAGCAAGCGACGTGGATTTACCGGTACCTGTTGCACCAACGAAAATAATCAGGCCACGCTTTGACATGGCGAGATCTTTTATGGCGTCGGGGAGCATCAAGTCATCTATCGACGGAATCTCGGTCTCGATTCGGCGCAACACCATACCGGCAAAGTTTCTCTGGTAAAATGCGCTTACCCTGAATCGGCCAGCTAGCGGTGAATGGATCGCGAAGTTGCATTCGCGCTCCGCCTCATACTCCTGTATCTGAGCCTCGGTCATGGTCGCGTGAACCATTTCCTTCGCCTGCTCAGGCGTCAGTGCGGTCTTGGACATCGACATCATTTTGCCACTAACTTTTATTGACGGCGGCAGTCCGGCCGTAATAAACAGGTCCGAAGCACCTTGCTCTACTACGACTTTTAACAACTTATCAAAATCAATCATGTTCCTGCACCTTCCCTCGTCCGCCCGGAACCAAGTATGACTACCTTACAACCCACCATCTTCGCAGCTTCTTCAAATTGAGGAAGAACAGCTTTAAACCCAGAATAGCAACGCACCTGTTATGACCGGTGGCACCTACTGGAAGTCGGCTGGCATCTTGGCTTTTTCCTGCGCCGATTCCCTGGTGATGATATTTTTTTCAAGCAACTCCTTTAAGGTCTGATCCAGAGTTTTCATCCCCAGTTGCGCACCTGTCTGAATAGCTGAGTACATCTGTGCAATCTTGTCCTCTCGAATCAGGTTGCGAATCGCCGCTGTACATATCATGATTTCGTGCGCGGCTACTCGCCCCCCGCCAATCCTTTTTAGCAGTGTCTGTGAAATAACAGCTGCCAGCGATTCTGAAAGCATCGACCTTACCATGGACTTTTCAGCCGCGGGAAACACATCAATAACCCGGTCAATGGTCTTTGCAGCAGAAGATGTGTGCAAAGTACCGAATACCATGTGGCCCGTTTCTGCGGCTTCAAGAGCAAGTCGAATTGTCTCCAGATCTCTCATCTCACCGACCAGAATAATATCCGGGTCCTCACGCAACGCACTGCGCAACGCCTCGTTAAACCCCAGGGTATCTCTGTGAACCTCGCGCTGGTTTATCAGGCACTTTTTGCTTTCATGTACAAACTCGATTGGATCTTCGACGGTAAGGATATGCTGGTAGCGTGAGTTGTTAATATAGTCCAGCATCGCCGCCAGCGACGTACTTTTACCGGAGCCCGTTGGGCCAGTAACAGTCACCATACCGCGCGGGGTCTCGGAGATATCACGAAAGATTTCTCCCATACCCAGATCTTCCATGGTGAGAACCTTCGATGGAATGGTCCTAAAGACACCGCCAGCACCCCGATTTTGATTGAATGCATTTACCCTGAATCGTGCAACGCCCGGAACCTCAAAAGAAAAATCACACTCAAAAAACTCTTCGTAATCCTTGCGCTGCTTGTCATTCATGATTTCATAAATCAACCCATGAACTTCCTTATGATCCAGTGCAGGCAAGTTGATTCGGCGAATGTCACCGTCGACGCGAATCATTGGTGGCAATCCCGCCGACAAGTGTAAATCGGACGCCCCTTGCTTCTCGCTAAATGCCAGTAACTCAGTAATGTCCATCGCACCTTCCTATCGCGTTAAAGCCGCAGCTCGACAATTTAAAGGCAGTATACCTCTGCAATCGACAATCTGCAGCCGCAGATAAAAAGCCTGGCGGAATGACAATCAACTCAAGTCAGGGCTTTATGTCACCTTCAAAGTAACCAATACTGGCGGCTTACCCAATAAATGCCTTTTTATGACAGATATCCAATCACGAATCGCAGCCATCAGGGAAGAAATAGTCAAAACCTGTAAGATCGCGCAACGAAATCCGGCTAGTGTGAACCTGCTCGCCGTGAGTAAAACCATGGGTGTCGATGCGGTCGCAAGCGCCATTGATGCTGGCCAGGAGCACTTTGGCGAAAACTACCTGCAGGACGCACGACCTAAGGTATCGGCATTTCCCAAAGCTATCTGGCATTTTGTCGGCGGCATCCAAAGTAATAAAACTCGCGACATCGCTAATACGTTCGGCTGGGTCCATGGCATTGCCACCGAAAAGGTTGCAAGACGCCTGTCCGAGCAGCGGGAACCGACACTTGGCCGTCTGAATTGCCTGATCCAGGTTAATCTTTCCAACGAAGACCAGAAGCAGGGTGTTGATCCCGATGAGGCGATAAGACTGGCTGGTAAGATCGCTGCTTTTGACCAAATTTCAATACGCGGGCTAATGACAATTCCCGCGCCCACCAACGACGACGCGGCGCAAGCCGCCACATTCCGTGAGCTACGCGAGCTGAAAGATGAAATTCAATCGCGATACGGGCTGCCCGAATTCAACCAGCTGTCAATGGGTATGACCAATGATTTTGTTGAAGCCATCAAAGAGGGCGCAACATGGATTAGAATCGGTACTGCTATCTTTGGTCCCAGAAACAATCCGCCAACAACTTTTACTCACACAATGAAAGGATAAATACCAACATGTCGACAATTGCATTCCTGGGGGCAGGCAATATTGCAAACGCAATCATGGGCGGCCTGATTTCCGATGGCCATTCGCTATTCGCCTTCGATCCCATCGAGCACTGCCGAGAGAGAGCTCGCGGCCAAGGTGTCACCATCGCATCCAGTAACACCGACGCCATCTCCAAGGCAGACATCGTCATGTTGTGTGTCAAACCTGATGTCATTCTTGATCTGCTCGATGAGATTACATCTTCAAGCCAGGGGAAACTGTTTATCAGCGTCGCTGCCGGTATCACCACCGCTAGCATGCTGAGCCGATTGCCTGAGGCCACGGCGCTGGTCAGGTGCATGCCCAATACGCCCGCCCTTGTCAAAACAGGGATGACCGCGTTGTTCGCCTCTCCCGCGGTTACTGCAGAGCAAAGAGCATCAGCCACCTCAGTTCTGTCATCGGTGGGCGAGTCACTCTGGGTGGATACTGAAGCTGAACTTGATATCGTCACGGCAGTGTCTGGCAGTGGCCCCGCCTATTTCTTCCTGATGATGGAGTCACTGATTAATGCTGGTGTCGCGGAAGGGCTATCCACGGAAATCTCGACACAACTTGTCCTACAGACGGCACTTGGCGCAGCTGTAATGGCAAAGCAAAGTGAATCCGATGCCGGCACTTTAAGAAAACAGGTAACGTCCCCTGGTGGCACTACACAGGCGGCGATAGAGCACTTCCAGTCGGTTAAGTTTGAAAAGGCGGTGGGAGACGCAGTGAACGCAGCTAGAACCCGATCCGTAGAGCTATCAAAGAACTGAGAAAAATAGCCTATAATCTATACACAGCATCCAGGACTAGTTGAATGACACAGAATTTATTAGGCGCAGGTGTATTTCTGGTACAGACCTTTGCAGGGCTATATCTGATTCTGCTCCTGTTACGATTTCTTATGCAGCTTTCTCGTGTGGACTATTACAATCCTATCTGTCAGGCCATAGTCAAGGTCACCGACCCCCCAATAAAGCCTTTAAAGAAAATCTTCCCGACCATCCGTGGAGTAGACGTTTCAACATTGTTTGTCACACTGGTTGTGCAGCTGGTGGCGATATCACTTGTCATGTCCCTGAGTGGCGGATATGTCTTCCACCCGGTCTACATCGCCTGGTCCTTTGTCGGACTGCTTTCGACAATTTTCAAAATTTATTACTTCTCACTGATCATTATGGTGATCGCAAGCTGGATTGCACCATACTCTAACCACCCGGCGATGGCCCTGGTTAACCAACTGACCGAGCCCGTATGTGCTCCTGCAAGAAAGCTACTGCCGCCGATGGGTGGTATGGATTTCTCAATTATTCTCGTATTCGTCGCGATAACCCTGATCGATTCCTATCTGGTCATCCGTCCCCTGGCGTCTATGCTTGGTATACCCCAGGGCTTGATACTGGGGCTTTAATGCACCTCAAACTTCTACTGTTATTGTTTTGCTGCCTTGACTCGACAACTGCCTTGGCGGCGACATACCTCGATCACAATGAACACAGAATTCACTTTACGACTTTCTCAAGCCTGATCATCCCACCGGAAGTCGCAAGCGTGCACGGCATCGTCCGCTCAGAGAAAAGAATCGTTCTGAACCTTTCGGTGTTAAAGCAGGGTGTACCCGCTACCGCGTCCATATCCGGCCATGTCATCAACTTGTTAAACCAGCGATTTGAACTGGTATTCGATGAGGTCAATGAGGCCGACGCAATCTACTACCTGGCAAGCTATCTTGCTCTCGAACACGACATCCTGAGATTCAATCTTGACGTTCAATTGAATGCGATCGAATCGGTACCTATTAACTTTGTCCGGCGATACGATTAATGAAATTCGTCCTTGCCAGTGGCAACCAGCACAAGGCTGACGAAATTGGCGCGCTTCTGCCGGCCCACTTTGAACTTGTCCTGCAGAAGGACCTTGGCGTGGAATCACCGATTGAAACGGGCACGACTTTCATAGAAAACGCGATTATCAAGGCCAAACATGCCAGCCTTGCTACCGGTCTTCCGGCCATCGCCGACGATTCAGGTCTTTGCGTTCCGTTTCTGTCGGGTGACCCTGGAATTTATTCAGCGCGATACGCAGGACCGGAAGCAACTGATATCGATAATCTTCTAAAGCTCCGCTCAGCGCTTAAAGGAGCGTCTGATCGGCGCGCTTTTTTTTATTGCGTGCTGGTTTATATGGAAGCGGCCGAGGACCCGACTCCGATCATTACTGAAGCCAGGTGGGAAGGAGAGATCGCAAATGAGCCCTCGGGCGACCAAGGATTCGGCTATGACCCAATCTTCCGGATACCATCTCTTGGTAAAACGGCCGCCGAACTAAGCAGTGAGCAGAAGAACTCGATTAGCCATCGCGGACAGGCGCTCGCAGCATTATCTGGACAACTCAGTTATCGATACGCCACTTAGCCTGTATATCCATTTCCCGTGGTGCGCCCGAAAGTGCCCCTACTGTGATTTCAATTCGCACGAGCTCAGAGGCGAAATTCCCGAAACCCGGTATGTTGAAACACTGCTTCGCGATCTGGAGTTGGAGGCTGAGCCAGAGTCACGCACAGCACTTCGATCAATCTTCATGGGGGGCGGAACACCAAGCTTGTTTTCGCCCGAAGCCATTAGCAATCTATTCGCCGGCATTAGAGACCATTTTGATATCAGCAAATCTGAGATCACCCTGGAAGCTAATCCGGGAACTTTCGACCAGAAGCACTTTGATGGCTACTACAAAGCAGGCGTTAATCGATTGAGTATAGGAGCCCAGTCCTTTTCCGCTGACTCGCTCGCCCGACTGGGCAGGATTCACGGCCCCGGTGAAATCGAACTGGCGTACGATGGTGCCAGGCAAGCTGGGTTCAACCGAATCAACATAGACCTGATGCACGGTCTGCCTGGTCAAACCCTTGAGCACGCGCTGTTTGATCTGAAACGGGCTATAGAACTCGAGCCTGAACACATTTCCTGGTATCAACTGACGATCGAACCTAATACCCGGTACTACAAATACCCCCCCGTTTTACCAAAGGACCCTGTACTGGAAGAAATATTTATTGCCGGCAATGATCTGCTCAAATCTGCTGGCTTCGCACAATACGAAGTCTCTGCGTATTCTTTACCCTCGGAAGAATCGCGACACAACCTGAACTATTGGCAGTTTGGAGATTACCTGGGGATCGGCGCAGGCGCCCACGGAAAAACCCGTAGCGCTAACCAGGTCATTCGTACGACCAAGAACAAAATGCCCACAGAGTACCTTCAACATCCGGTCGGTAAATCAACAATCGTGGATCCCAATGAACTCAAACTTGAGTTTCTGCTAAATGCACTTCGGTTGACCAATGGGTTCGATCTCTCACTGTTTGAGGAAACGACAGGCTTGAGTCCGGGTTTACTCGACTCCTTCCTTGAACAGGCGAGCGCAGAGGGGTTTCTAGTTCAAAGCATTAATCAAATCAAACCGACGAAAAAGGGGCGTCTTTTTCTCAATGATTTGTTGATGTTAGTCGACTAACCGATAAGCAAGATCGAATATGGTATGCCCGAGTTTCACTCCCCTTCGTTCGAATTTCGTCTGAGGCCTCAAAGGCGCAGCAACCCGATTAAACTGCATCATCGAACCAAACAAGGATTCGATTTCTTCCGCATAAGGCTGCCAGTCAGTCGCGATATGCACTAACCCGTTAGCCCTGAGTTTTGTTTCTATCAGATCTACAAAGTCGCGGTTGAGAATTCGTCGCTTATGGTGCTTTTTCTTCGGCCAGGGATCCGGAAAAAACACTTGCACAGCGTCCAGGCTTTTCGCCGGAATCACTTCCCTCAATACGTCTATGCTGTCTTCAGAATAAACGCGCAGGTTGTTCAGTTCATATTCGTCAATCAGCATCAGGATATGCCCAACACCGGGACGATGAACTTCTATACCGACATAATTAACAGAGGGATTTGATCTCGCCTGTTCTGCCAGGGAATCTCCCATGCCAAAACCGATTTCCAGGTGCAGCGGCCCAGCATCCGAGAATTGCTGTCCGGGGTGAAGCATACCATCGCTAATTGCCCTGCCGAACTTCGGCCAATGCACTTTCAGCGCCCGCGTCTGCCCAGGAGTCAGGCGACCCTGCCGAAGCACAAAGGACTTAATCCCTCGCAATCGGTCAGGCAATCTGGCGATACCCGCCAACCAGCAATGCAAGCCAACCAACGATAAAACACAAACCACCCAGGGGCGTAACAGGGCCCAGCCATCTCATTTCGGTAAGCACTAACCCATAGAGACTGCCGGAGAAAAGTACGATCCCTGCCATGAATGCATAGGCGCTAATTTCCAATGACTGACTTTGGCCCAGCCATCCTATCGTCAACGATACCAGCAGCAACGCCAGTGCATGAATCAATTGATACTGAACGGCCGTTTGAAAGGTCTCAATTAACCTCGGCTCGATGCTCCCGCGAAGCGCATGCGCACCAAATGCGCCAAGCACAACGCCAAGCGCTCCGGCAAAGGCTGCAAATAGAAATGCGATTTTTAGTGTCACGATGAAAACGCCTGGCGCCTGGCGCGCCTGTTAGCTAAAACTGAGTTTCAGTTTCTTGAGTGCATTTTGTTCGAGCTGACGTACTCTTTCAGCAGAGATCCCAAATTGGTCAGCGAGCTCCTGGAGCGTCGTTTTGCTATCTGTTAACCATCGGCGCTGAATGATTTCGCGTGACCGTTCATCGAGCTCAGTAAAACTTTTTGCCAGTTTTCGGCTCTGAGCACTCGCAAAACTCTCTTTTTCCGTGATCACCGCTGGATCAAGTGTCTCGTCTGTAAGGTAATGAGAGGGTGTAAAACCGTCGTCTTCGTCAGAGTCCAGCTCGAACGCTTCATCATGAGCTGAGAGTCTCGTTTCCATCTGGCGAACATCTTCGGGCGCGACGCCAAGCTGCTCTGCTACGTCACGGACTTCGGTATCGTTCATCCAACCGAGACGCTTCTTCGCACTCCTGAGATTAAAGAATAGTTTCCGCTGGGGCTTTGTCGTCGCTATCTTGACGATTCTCCAGTTTTTCAAAATAAACTCGTGAATCTCTGCTTTGATCCAGTGAACAGCAAAGGAAACCAGACGAACACCAAATTCCGGGTTAAAACGACGCACTGCCTTCATCAGTCCCACGTTTCCTTCTTGAATCAGATCTGCTTCTGATAGCCCGTACCCTGAATAACCCTTTGCTACATATACCACGAACCGTAAGTGAGCCATCACTAACTGTCGGGCAGAGTCCAGATCACCGTCACCAAACAGCTGTTCTGCCAATTCACGCTCACGCTCGGCAGTCAGTATCGGAATGCCGTTTACAGCCTGCACGTACGCTTCCAGGCTGTCGCCCGGAGACAGTACTGGCATGGGTGTAAGTTCCTTAGACACCTTCATATCAAATAATCAACGTTGTAAATAATTGTCATTTCGAGTGTTGGCAAATAGCCTTGACGCAATGACTAAAGTTTTGGGGGGCGAAGTCTAGCACTCTGGTTTCCAGACTGCTAATCCCATAATGCGCTGTCCACCTGACTATCCGGGCTCGATATCGATAAGGTGCCGCGATACAGCAAGCACAGACCCAATAATGCCAAGGATCGAACCCCCAAACAGCAACAGTAAGTTACCCAGAAAACCCAGACCCTGAAGTGCAAAATCATCCCGGTAGCTTTGAGCCAGCATCTCGACAGGCGTAGAAAGAAAATAAAGGCTCGTCTGCAACAGAAAGAACGCCGTGATTGCGCCGCCCAACCCATACCAGAACCCCAGATAGAGAAAGGGACGTCGCACAAATGCGTCTGTGCCTCCGACAAGTTTGATTACTTCAATTTCCTGGCGCCGGTTCTCAATCGCCAGTCGGATCGTGTTGCCCATGATTAACATGACACCCAAACCAAGAACAATCGCCAAAGCGGTCACCAGCCTTTCGGCAAAAACCAACAAGGCGAACAATCGTTCAAGCCACTGGAGATCAACCGAGACATTCTCTACCAGCGAGTTTGCCTCCCAGGCGGCAACCAACTTACCGAGGTCCATGGGATCCGGGTTTGCAGGTACGACCTCGATAACATGGGGAAGTGGATTTCGATCGAGTGAGGATAGAACATCACCAAACCCAGACTTTCGCTGGAATTCCTGCAACGCACTCGTCGATGACACAAACTCGGTTTCGTCTATATCAACGCGTTGCTGAATTTCCCTTGCAAGCGCCTGTCCTACCTCAGCGGTAACCTCCTGAGCCAGGTAAAGAGTAACCCTTGGCTTGCCACCCCAGTCACTACTAATAGAAGAAACATTCTGCAGCACCACATATAAAATCAAGGGCAGACTAAGGGCGATACCGATGGCCAGCCAGGTCATCAAGCTGGCGAATGGCTTCCCGAGCAGCTCAGCTAACGTTGAAAGGCAGACACGCTGATGATGTGATGTCCAGGCAACCAAACGATCGCGGAGACCCGTCTTTGCAACCGTTGCACCCGCTCCCGATCTCATGCGCTAGCGCTACTAACGACTTTACCTTGTCGCAAAATCAGTTCTCGTTTAGCCATTCGTTGAACAAGGTCCAGGTCGTGGGTTGCAATCAGAACACTGACGCCTACCTGGTTGAACTGACTGAACAGATCCATAATTTCCTGCGACAGCTCCGGGTCCAGATTTCCCGTTGGCTCATCCGCTAATAACAGCGGCGGCTTGTTAACGACCGCACGGGCTATGCCCACCCTTTGTTGCTCACCACCTGACAATGCGACCGGGTACTTTTTCTCTTTGTCAGATAACCCAACCTTGGAGAGGGCTGCCCGCACCCGTCTGCCAACCTCTTTGGGCGAAAATCCAGCGATTGTGAGTGGCAGCGCCACATTGTCATAAACCGTTCGATCAAACAAAAGCTGATGGTTCTGAAACACAACCCCTACGTTTCGACGTACCGCTGGTACCTGGCGCCGGGATACCCTGTTGAGGTTAGTCCCGTTTACGATTACCTGGCCCTGACTCGCTCTTTCCATCAGGATAATGAGCTTCATGAGCGTGCTTTTACCAGCGCCAGAATGGCCCGTAAGGAATGACATCTCCCCATCTGCCAGCTCAAAACTGACCCGGGATAGCGCTTCCGAGCCACCGTCGTATCTCTTGCTGACCTCATCGAAACGTATCATCGTTAGTCAAACTCTAAAATTATTCAAAAAGGGCAGTCACAAATTCTTTAGCCGAAAAGGGACGCAGATCACCAATTTTCTCCCCCACACCGACATACCGGATTGGGATGTTCAATTGCTGCGCCAACGCAAAAATAACCCCGCCCTTGGCCGTGCCATCGAGCTTGGTTAGAACAAGGCCAGACACATCAACGGCTTTCTGAAATTCTCGTGCCTGGGACAACGCATTCTGGCCGGTACCGGCATCCAGCACGAGGATCACTTCGTGAGGAGCAGTTGGATCGATCTTTTGAAGTACCCGCGTGATCTTTGCCAGTTCATCCATCAGGTTCTTCTTGTTTTGCAGCCGACCAGCCGTGTCAGCAATCAACACATCAATGTCTCTTGCACGGGCTGCGGCAACGGCATCAAAGACAACTGACGCGCTGTCCGCGCCAGTATCCTGTGCGATAACAGGAACTTCGTTACGCTCTCCCCATATCCGCAACTGGTCAACCGCAGCGGCACGAAAAGTATCACCCGCGGCCAACATGACTGACTTCCCTTCCGCCTGAAAAAGTTTCGCAAGCTTGCCAATGGTGGTTGTCTTACCTACCCCGTTTACCCCCACCATTAGAATGACAAAAGGGTGATTCGAATCTGTTTTAAGGACGAGTTCAACGGGCCTCAGCAGGTCCATAAGGCTTTCCTGCAGATGGTGATAGACCGCCGTGGTATCTGTCAATTCCTTGCGGCTCACTTTTTTTGTCAAATCGCCAATGATCTCCTGCGTAGCAGAAACGCCAACATCTGAGGTCAGTAGGATGGTTTCCAACTCTTCCAGCATCTCCTCATCTAGGGTTTTTTCACCCAGAAAGACACTTTGTAGCCCCTCCGACAATTTGTTGCGGGTTTTCCCCAGCCCTGACTTGAGGCGCTCGAAAAAACCAACCTTGTCTTCACTCGTTTCATCTGCAACATTAGTTGGCATAGACTGCATAATTCCCTAAAAGATGTTTCTCATGACCCAGATTAATGAAGACCGTATGCAAGACGGCATAATTTCATGAAGCATCAAGATCGCACGCTTCGAATTATCGGCGGAAATTGGCGCGGTCGCAAAATTACTTTTCCTCAACACGATGGCATCCGACCAACGGGTGACCGTGTCAGGGAAACTCTCTTCAACTGGTTAATGCATGATATCAGGGGCGCGGACTGTCTGGACCTTTTTGCAGGCAGCGGTGTGTTATCGATCGAAGCCCTGTCTCGCGGTGCAAACCATGTCACTCTGATAGAAAGCAACGCCGCCGCTTCCTCACATATCTCACAGAACCTGTCTTTGCTCAATGCCGATCCGAACAGGTTCGACAACATCAAATCGAACGCCATGAACTGGTTGGGCCAATGCGACACCCGTTTTGATCTTATTTTCATCGACCCTCCTTTCGGGTCAAATATGCTACCTGCTGTCCTGGAGCAACTCGCTGTTCGACAGTTAGCGCGCAAGTTTGTCTATTTGGAAACACCCGTTGCGCTGGAAACCAGCGATCTTCCCAATCAATGGAATTTATACCGACAAAAACAGACAGGATCAGTGCACTATAGTCTTTGTATTACCGGTTGATATAGCGGTAAAGCCATCTGTATGATGTCGCTCTCGCCAAACCAGACAAACTGACATGACTACAGTTCTTTACCCTGGCACATTCAACCCTATTCACAACGGCCACGCAGACCTTGTTGAACGGGCAGCAAATTTGTTTGATAACGTCGTACTTGGCATTGCTACCAGCCCTCACAAGTCCCCCAGTGAACTCACGGTAAGGGTAAACCTCGCTCAGGAGGTGCTGTCACATATCAACAATGTGGAAGTGGTTGGGTTTAACACCCTGACCGTTGATTTTGCCAAGGAGATTGGCGCTTCTGTCATACTAAAAGGTATTAGAACTGTCACAGACTTCGACTATGAGTTTCAGATGCTCAATATGAACCGGGCGTTGCAACCGAGCATAGAAACTATATTTCTTGCCCCATCTGAGGAAAATTCCTATATCTCATCATCTCTGGTACGCCAGATTGCCGGGTACGGTGGAGACATTAGGCAATTCGTTCATCCCTCCGTCGTCACAGCGCTGAAGAACAACGAGATCGGCTAACGTTGGCATTTGGTACAGAATACCGTTGTTCGGTTACCGATCCTTACTTCCCGCAGCCCACGCCCACAGCTCAGACAGGGTTCGTTTCCACGGCCGTAGACCATTAGACTCTGCTTGAAGTAGCCGGGCGTGCCGTCCTCCCTGACAAAGTCCCTTAAAGTAGTACCCCCGCTGGAGATGGCGCTCGCAAGCACGTCTTTAATTTCCTGGCTGAGCCTTGCGTACCTGTCTTGTGAGACCCGTCCCGCAGCCCGGTCAGGCCTGATTCCAGCCGCGTGCAGGGCCTCGTTGGCATAGATATTACCAACGCCCACGACTACCTTGCTGTTCATGATAAACAGTTTGGTCGCCAGCTTGCGGCGCCTTGAAAGCTTGTAGAGATAGCGCCCATTGAACCCATCAGATAAGGGTTCCGGCCCAAGACTATCAATCAGTTCGTGACTGCTACCTTCAGGAATCCAGAACACCGATCCAAACCGCCTCGGATCGTGATAGCGCAGAACTGTGCCATCATCGAAGACGATATCAATATGATCATGTTTTTTTAAGGCATTTGAGCCATTTGTAATTCGCAGGCTACCGGACATGCCCAGGTGAACCATCATTCGCCCGGTGTTGGCAGTGAATAGCAGATACTTGCCTCGACGGCTAATCCCGGTGACCCTGTTGCCGGTCATTACCTGGGAGAGTTCGGGAGAAACAGGCCAACGCAGGCTGGGCTGGCGGACCACGACGGATTTAATCGCCTTGCCGACGATGTGGGGTTCAATGCCCCGACGTGTTGTTTCGACCTCTGGAAGCTCAGGCACAGAACCTGCCTATAGCCATAAGGTCTGCAAAAAACAGAAACAGAGGACGCTCGCAGCTGCGAGCATCACGGTTACTTGATCTTGGATTCTTTGTAGATCACGTGCTTGCGAACAATGGGATCAAATTTTTTGATCTCCATTTTGTCAGGCATCGTTCGCTTATTCTTGTCGGTCGTATAGAAGTGACCTGTACCTGCAGAAGAAACCAGCTTAATCTTTTCTCTCATGACTAGACCTTTTGTCCCTTGGCTCGAATATCGCTTACCACCTGGTCGATACCCAGCTTGTCTATAATACGCATACCCTTTGCCGATACCCGTAGTTTCACAAACCGATTTTCACTTTCCAGCCAAAAACGATGATCATGTATGTTGGGCAAAAAACGTCTTCGTGTTTTGTTATTTGCGTGAGAAACATTGTTTCCGCTAACCGGACGTTTGCCTGTTACCTGACATTCTCTGGACATGTCAATTTACCTTTAAATTCAATGATTTGCTGCGAGGACAAAAATATCGTCCTAACGCTACGACTTGAGAGCGGTGCTTTATACCAGAACGCTCTTTGGACGTCTAGTTTATGTTGATATTCGACTACCAGAACAGAGCAGTCTGAGGGCGTCTACTGAGAAGGTTTACCCCGATATCCTCAACAGGTCTTGTCAACATTTAGCCTGGACGCTCAGGGCTGTCGTTCGCTCAGGGCTGTCGGTAACGCTCAGGGCTGTTGGTAACGCTCAGGGCTGTTGGTAACGCTCAGGGCTGTTTTCCGATTTCGAGCAGCGAGAAGGGGACTCAATACGACTTGTTAGCAACGAAATGGGGCCCTTACTCAAGGTCAGCGGGGTAAGCTGCAGGGTAGAATAAAACCCATCACAACAAACCGCGTTCTGCAAAAGACGTGATCCCTGTATCTCCCACAACCAAATGATCAAGGACCCGGATCTCCACCAGTCCTAGCGCCGAGCACAGGCGCTCCGTAATTCTCTTGTCTGCCTGGGACGGTTCCGAAATTCCCGAGGGGTGATTGTGCGCAAAAATAACTGCAGCGGCATTAAACTCCAGGGCTTGCTTAACAACTTCACGCGGATACACGCTGGCGCCATCTATTGTTCCGAAGAAAAGTTCCTCGTATTTGATCAGCCGATGCTGGTTATCGAGGAAAAGGCAGGCAAATACCTCTCTGGTATAGCCGCGCAGCCGGAGCTGCAGAAACTGGCGGGTAATTTCTGGATCGCTAATGGATTCGCCCTTTTCCATACCAGCTTGAAGAAAGCGACGAGTCATCTCAAGCGCTGCAGACAACTGCGCGGATTTCGCTGGTCCAATACCGCGGCAGCTTGTTAGCTCGGTTTCTTTCGCCTGCATCAATCCCCTAAGCCCCTGAAATTCTTCAAGCAACTGCTCCGCCAAAACAAGCACTCCTGTCCCCGGCAACCCGGTTCGCAGAAAAATAGCAAGGAGCTCACTATCGCAAAGAGACTCAACACCATTTTTAACGAGTTTCTCTCTAGGCATCATAGCTTGGCCCTCCTTTATAAAACGTAAATAGTGAGTAAACACTTCGAGCCAAAGCTATGCTAACCTGAGTTGCCTCACGGGAATTGTGAGATATGGATTGAATCTGGTCCCGTAATCACCCCCTTTGGCTACCAGCTATCAGCCATCACCTATAAGCACGGAAGAATTGTAGTGAATCGTCTTACGAACAAAAGAGTTCTGCTGGGTGTTACTGGCGGAATTGCTGCGTACAAAAGCGCAGACCTTGTCAGGAGACTACAGGACGACGGCGCCGATGTACGTGTCGTCATGACGCGATCCGCCCAGGAATTTATCACACCGCTTACCCTACAGGCGCTTTCCAATCATCCCGTCCATTTGGATCTACTGGATACCGAGACCGAATCGGTCATGGGGCATATTGAGCTGGCCCGCTGGGCTGACGTGGTGTTGATTGCACCCGCAACCGCTGACTTTATTGCACGGCTGACTGCAGGCCACGGCGATGACCTGCTAACCACGATCTGCCTTGCCGCAGAATGTGGCGTGATTATCGCACCGGCGATGAATCAGGCTATGTGGGCTAAGCCAAGTACACAACAGAACACCGAATTACTGAAGCAAAGGGGGATTTCACTGCTTGAACCAGACGTTGGTTTGCAGGCATGTGGGGAAACAGGCGCAGGTCGATTGATGGATGTTCCAGAGATCGTCACCGCCCTTGCATCCCGCTTTAGAACTGCCAGTCTGGCCGGTCGCCATGTCGTCATTACGGCCGGGCCAACCCGGGAAGCCATTGACCCGGTTCGCTATATCAGCAACCACAGTTCCGGCAAACAAGGTTACGCTCTGGCACTTGCCGCGATAGACGCAGGAGCAAGAGTAACGCTGATTTCAGGCCCAACTAATATCATTGCCCCAGACAGGGCATCGGTAGTCGCTGTCCAGTCCGCGGATGAAATGTTGGAGGCTGTTATGTCTTCAATAAGCGACGCTGATATTTTCATCGGTGTTGCTGCCGTTGCCGACTACAAACCTGTCTCTGCCCTGAACCAGAAAATAAAAAAATCAGGAGGCAGCGCTCTGACGCTGAACCTGGTACAAAATCAGGATATTCTGAAAACAGTCGCGGAGCTCCCAAATCGCCCCTATACGGTGGGGTTTGCCGCTGAAACGGAAAACGTCATTGAGTACGCTCGCGCCAAGCTGACCGCCAAGAATCTGGACATGATCGTTGCTAATAACGTCGCTGATACATCAATTGGTTTTAACAGCGATCACAACGAGACGACGATTATCACCAGGACTATTTCCGGGACGAAAGAAGCGAAGCAATCAAAAATGTCAAAAGAAAACCTGTCCAGGAAACTCATTGAGCTGATCGCTGAACAGGTAACGGAGGCCTAATGCAAAGCCTGCAAGTTAAAATCCTTAACTCACGAATCGGCAACGATATTCCGTTGCCGTCGTATTCAACGCCCGGCTCAGCAGGAATGGACCTGCGAGCCTGCCTCGATGAATCACTTAACCTGGCACCAGCAGAAACCTCACTGATTCCTACCGGTATCGCGATCTTCGTTGCAGATCCTGGTTACGCAGCAGTGATATTGCCTCGTTCAGGGCTCGGCCATAAACACGGTATCGTACTGGGGAATCTGGTAGGACTAATCGACTCGGACTATCAAGGGGAACTGATGATCTCTGCCTGGAATCGCGGCACCAGTAATTTTACCATTGAGCCGGGAGACAGGATCGCGCAATTGGTCGTGGTACCCGTTCAGCAAGTCGAGTTTAGTGTCGTCAGCGAATTCTCAACAACCGACCGAGGTGCCGGGGGATTTGGATCCTCAGGGCTAAGTTAAAGTACTGAAGTGGCAAACAAACACCTCAAAGTTTTTGGCATGATTCCAGGCGTCGCCGTGATCGGTGGATTCGTTGTCACGAGCCTGTTATCCATCTTTATACTTCAATCAGGCATCAATGCCTCACATCAGTCCAAGCTCAGCCAGGCATTAGCCGAAGAGATTGCACAACAGGTTAATATCAAAGAAACCCAACTCATCGAGCAACTGACTAAAATAGCAACTAGCGCTATGGTCACTAACGCGATTACCGGCACCATCGATGATTTATCGGCGGCAGAGTTGACTATCGCTCAGCTTCTACCCTTCGCTGAAAAAGTGCGGCTAATTCCTGCCGGCCAGGCCAGCATCGATCAGGGCTTCCCACCGTTTAATTATGTCGCGCTGGATATGGTCAAAGGTGTCGAAGCAGGAGAACGGTTTTCTCCCGAGGCAATCAGCTCTCAACCACAGCTCAAAGGTGAGAAATGGATCATCGTTGCTGCCCCAATCAAACGCGGTGATGGCAATATTCAGGGTACGTTGTTTGTCTATTTCAACCCTCTGTCCATCAGCGCAAACCTAACCGATGGTACAAAGGGTGAGGTTCGGGTGACTCAGGCGGTGGGTGCTGCTGACGTGGCGATCGCGACTTCAGGTACACCCGGTACAGGGCCCGCCACAACGAGCGCACTGAATAACCCGCACTGGGCCCTACAATACTCACCATCGGCAGCAATATCAGGTCACGCACCCGCTGGCTTTGCGACCTACCTGCTGCCGGGAATCGCAATGTTGTTGATTGCCCTAGGGGGCACAGCCTTTGGTGCAGCGCAGACACGCACATTAATACAGCAGAATCTTATATTGATCGGAAACCAGATTAGTCGAGTAACCGGGGGCAACTACGACAACAACGTCAACTATACGTTACCAGGGTTTGCCTACCTGGACAGTAAACTGAAGAAGCTACGAGATTACCCCCCTGCACAGACCGACGAAAGCAAACCTACGTCAACAAAAATTCAGTCTAAAAAGACCCCTCCTTCCGAGAGCGCTGTCGCCGTCGATATCAAAATGTCTGATGATGATCCGTTTGTGGAGATCGAAGAATTTGAAGTAGACGATTTTGATTCAGTGGTTAAAGAGGCAAACAAACCAAGCAACCACCTTGCCTCGATTGAACATATTTTTCGAGCCTCTGACATTTGCGGAATCATCGGTAAATCAATAAACGAAGACATTGCTCGCCAGATAGGGCGCGCCATCGGTTCCGAAGCTGGTAGCAGGGGCGAACAAAGTCTACTCGTCGGCTACGACGGCCGCGAGTATAGTCCGGCACTGGCTGAAGCATTAATCGAAGGAATCGCTTCCAGTGGCAGGGACGTTTTGAATATCGGCTCAGTCCCGACTCCAGTTCTATATTATGCGACCAGTAACT
This sequence comes from Gammaproteobacteria bacterium, assembly GCA_018645845.1. Taxonomy (GTDB): domain Bacteria; phylum Pseudomonadota; class Gammaproteobacteria; order Pseudomonadales; family Azotimanducaceae; genus UBA9659. Next base: position 23,801 of record JABGVY010000040.1, read on the forward strand.
CGGACACAAAAAGCGGCGTGATGGTTACGGGCAGCCACCACGCGCCTGATCGCAATGGGTTTAAGGTGGTCCTTGATGGCAAGAGTCTGGTTGATCATGAGATCAGCGCTCTTTTTAAGAGACTTCAGGAAAACAACTTCACTACAGGAAAAGGCAGTGTTTCTACAGCAGATTTCACGCAGACCTATATCGACGCCATATCTTACGATGTGGTTGTGGCCCAGCCGCTGAAAGTTGTAATTGACTGCGGCAACGGTATTACCGGTGGTGTAGCCCCGGAACTACTTGATATCCTGGGTTGCGAGACCGTTCCAATGTACTGCGAGGTTGATGGCAGCTTCCCAAACCACCACCCAGACCCGACCCGACCTGAGAACCTGAAGGACCTTGTTGCAATGGTGCAGTCTCAGCACGCAGATCTTGGTATCGCGCTGGACGGGGACGGAAGTCGACTGGCGGCAGTCACAGCTGAAGGTCAGATAGTATGCCCTGACCGATTACTCATGCTCTTCGCCAAGGATATTGTCTCACGTAACCCCGGCTCAGATGTGGTCTACGACGTTAAGTGCACGAGGCACCTTAATAGCATTGTTAGTGGCTTCGGCGGCCGGCCTATTATCTGCAGAAGTGGCCATTCTTTTGTTAAGCAGAAAATCGCTGACACGGATGCATTATTAGGCGGAGAACTGTCGGGCGGCATTTGTTTCTCTGATCGATGGTTTGGCTTTGACGATGGCCTATACTCTGCTGCGCGCCTGCTTGAAATCGTTGGATCTCAAGGAGATAGCCTCGATGACCTCTTGGCAAATTTTCCAGCCAGCGTCGCTACGCCAGAGATTCATGTGGCAGTAAAAGACAGTGAGAAGTTTTCGCTGATAAAAACCGTGGTTGAAACCGCCGATTTTGAAGATGTAACGCTCACCACAATTGACGGATTGAGGGTAGATTTTGCGGATGGGTGGGGATTGGTCAGAGCCTCAAATACAGAACCGGCGTTGACCCTTCGGTTCGAAGCAGACTCTGACGAATCTCTGGAAAATATAAAAAACGCCTTTCGGGAGTTACTCCGGGAAGTAAAATCAGATCTGAACTTTGAGTAACTACCATGACCCTGACTAAAGATTCAGCAATAAACATTGCATCGGTACTAACCGAAGCACTCCCCTATATTCAAAGGTTCACAGGTAAAACCATCGTCATCAAATACGGTGGCAACGCAATGACTGAGGATGAACTAAAATTTGGGTTTGCAAGGGACGTTGTCCTCATGAAGCTCGTTGGGATAAACCCGGTTGTTGTTCATGGTGGAGGCCCACAAATTGGGAGTCTGCTCGATGAACTCGGAATTGAGTCCAAATTTGTTGACGGTATGCGCGTCACCGACAGCAAAACGATGAACGTAGTACAGATGGTTCTTGGCGGCGCAGTCAACCAGGAAATAGTGAGCCTGATCAACGGCAGCGGCGGTAAAGCCGTTGGCCTGACAGGTAAAGATGCTACATTGATTAAAGCAAAAAAGATGCTGATAGAACGCGGCGACCCGGAAGTTAAAGCGCCGGAGATTATCGATATCGGGCATGTCGGCGAGGTGGTTGATATCAACAGAGACATTGTCGACCTGCTTACAGCCAGTGACATCATTCCTGTGATTGCGCCAATCGGCGTCGGCGAGGATAACGAAACCTACAACATCAATGCAGATCTAGTAGCAGGGAAACTTGCAGAAAAACTAGGTGCAGAAAAACTGATTCTGCTGACTAACATCGCTGGACTGGAGGACAAGGAAGGAAATCTGTTAACGGGCCTAAATTCCAGTGAAGTTGATGGACTAATTGCAGACGGCACCATCACAGGTGGGATGTTGCCAAAAATCGGTTGTGCGCTTTCGGCGGTCAATGCTGGTGTTAATAGCGCACATATCATTGATGGAAGGGTCGCTCATGCTGTCTTGCTGGAAGTTCTCACGGATGAAGGTGTTGGTACACTCATCACCAATTTTACCAAGGGGCAGCAAAACTGATGAGTATTGAGCAGACCGTAAGTAATGAGGAACAGAAAAAACCGTCGCGGAAAGAGCAGATACTTCAGTCGCTGGCGACTATCCTGGAACAAAGTCCTGGTGGGCGTATTACCACCGCTGGTCTTGCAAAGCATGTTGGGGTTTCTGAAGCGGCCTTGTACCGACATTTCCCAAGCAAGGCCAAAATGTTCGAGGAGCTCATTGAGTTTATAGAGAACTCAATATTTTCCAGAATTACCCGGGTCATGAACGAGGAAATAGACGCAGAAAAACGTTGCGAGAAGATTCTGGGCCTTATTCTCACTTTCTGTGAGCTTAACCCCGGTATCACAAGAATACTCACCGGTGATCCACTGGCCGGAGAAACCGAAAGGCTGCGAAAAAGAGTCACTCAGCTATTCGACAGAATTGAAACTCAACTTCGACAGATTATCAGGGAAATGCCCATAAGAGGGCACCAGAAAACGTCGACTGATCCTGTAATCGCCGCTAACTTGTTGTTGTCGCTTGCTGAAGGCCGGATAGGGCAGTATGTGCGTAGTGATTTTGAACGCAAGCCAACCACCGAATGGGATGCCCAGTGGCAAGTCGTGCGGGAGGGCTTGTTTTAAAAAAGTTGCTGCTTTAAGCATCGCTAGGTCAATGATGCTGCTGGTTAACGCTGATACATTTCTTTTACGCGCTTCAGGTCTTCAGCATAGGCTATGCTAAGTGCACCTTTTTCTTGTTCTTTCTTTGCAATCTCGGACTCAACCTGTGCAATTCGATTCTCGAGTGAGCTGATCCGGGCTAACCTATCCTTGCCAATCACACCACCAGCGCGTTCAATATCAGCAAGAGCAGACTCCTGTTGTCGCTTCTGGTGCTGCAGCCTCTTGATGGCCCTTTCCTGCGTTTCAATCAAGCTAACGATGCTCGAGATTTTTGCGTCACGGGCTCTAATCACATCACCAGGAGCGCCGTAAAGCCGCATCAAGTTCTGGTCTGCAATTTCACGCTCTCGCTTTTCAGTGGCAATGCTTTCTTCTGCCGCCCGATTGCGTTCACGTTCCCTGAGCTCTTTGTCTGATAATGCCCGTGGTACGACTTCCAGTACCCGACCATCTAAACTGAGAATCGCGTATCCGTATTTCACATATCTTGGGGGAACATGACTATCGAGAACGGTGACACTATCTTCGTTTTTATATCGATAAAGTTCGGCCGCTACCATATTAGAATAGACAGTAGCTCCCAGCGAAAATATTAACAGCAGATACCGAAGCCGAGGTTTCATGGGGCAGATGCTATTCCATACTGCGCACGATAGGAACCTATCGCGTTAAGCTCCTCTGAATAACCACCTTTTTCCTCAAGGTACTGGACAATATCGTCCAGAGTCACCACGCTGATAACGCTAAGACCATAGTCTCGCTCAACTTCCTGTATGGCGGAAAGGTCTCCTTTACCTCGCTCCTGGCGATCGATGGCAACGATTACCGCGCTCGCCCTCGCTTTCTGGTTCTCTTCAAAGAAGGCCATTACTTCACGGATGGCAGTCCCTGCGGTTATCACATCATCGACAATGACTACTCTTCCCTCCAACCGCGCGCCAACGAGAGTTCCGCCTTCACCATGGCCCTTTACCTCCTTGCGGTTAAATAAGTAGGGTATATCAATTCCATGTAGATTTGCCATCGCTATGGAAGTGGCCGCGACCAGCGGAATTCCCTTGTACGCAGGTCCAAAGAGGCAATCCACTGCTACCCCACTCCTCACAAGTGCTTCAGCATAATAGGAACCAAGACGGGCGAGCGCACCGCCCGTCTTAAATTCTCCGGCATTGAAGAAATACGGGCTCTTTCGACCAGATTTGAGGTCAAACTCTCCAAATCGAAGGACATCATGGTCTAAAGCAAACTCAATAAACCCTCTTTTGTAGTCGGCCAGCATTAGAGTTCACCGGCCAGAGCCGCTCGCTGGATGACCCGTAGCTCAGCAGTGCCTTTTTCTGCCAGACGGAGCATTTCCATGAGTTCTTCCCGATCAAAGGGTTCATCTTCAGCAGTACCCTGAATTTCGATAAATCGACCGTCTTCAGCAATCACCACGTTCATATCGGTATCGGCCTTAGAATCTTCCAGGTATTCCAGATCCAGCACTGGAACTCCACCAACGATACCAACAGAAACTGCCGAGATTAGCTGCGTATCAGGTGTTGTGCCGAGTGTTTTTATCGCATCTAAAAGCGCCACACAGGCGCCCGTAATCGAGGCGGTTCTGGTGCCTCCATCTGCCTGAATGACATCGCAATCAATAAGAACGGTATATTCACCAAGATTTTTCAAATCTACCGCAGCCCTCAGAGATCGACCTATCAGTCGCTGAATCTCTACGGTCCTGCCACCCTGTTTACCTTTGGCCGCCTCTCTGCCCATCCTTGTATCAGTAGACCGCGGTAACATCCCGTATTCAGATGTGATCCAGCCCTGTCCACTGCCTCGAAGAAAGGAAGGAACGCCTGATTCGACAGACGCTGTACAAATGACTTTGGTATCACCAAAGCCAATAAGCACCGACCCTTCCGCGTGTTTATTGATATTCCTTTGCATCGTTACTTCTCGCATTTGATCAGGTTCACGAGATACCAATCGTTTTGTGCTCATTGTTACTCCGTTGGTTGAAAACTCTATTATACTTGCCGTTCGCAATAGATAACGAGAAATCACATGATAAGAAGCATGACCGCGTTCTCCCGTCACGAATATGGGGCGGCGGTGTGGGAGATTCGCAGCGTGAATCATCGTTACCTTGATGTCAGTTTCCGTATGCCGGAGAAACTTCGACATCTGGAAACTGACCTAAAATCCCAGTTCAAGGACAAGGTTCAGCGCGGAAAAATTGAATGCTCCCTAAAAATCAACGCGGGTGAACTCAAAACCCAGGTCAGTATTAACCAGGATCTTGTGCAGGACCTAGACCAGGCAATGAGCCAAGTTGCAGCGATAACAGGAATGGAAGACCGTGGTGATATTTTGTCCTTACTGCGCTGGCCAGACGTTCTGACAATTGAAGAATCAGGCGATGAACTGATTACGGAAGCACAACAGAGCTTCACACTAGCCGTGGACCAACTGGTTGAAATGCGAGAACGCGAAGGGAAAGAACTGGCAAGTCTGCTCGACAGCAGGCTGGTTGATATTGAGACGACGGTCGAAAAGCTTCGTGAAGAAACACCGGCTATCATCGCCCATCAACACGAGAAGCTCCTGAAACGTTTGGACGATATCGATGTAGAGGTCGAGCAAGGGCGCGTTGAACAAGAGTTGGTTATTCTTGCCCAGAAACTGGACGTGGCTGAGGAATTAGATAGGCTGGTCACACATGTCCTAGAGGTCAGAAGAAATCTCGAGGCCGATGAACCCGTTGGTCGGCGTCTGGATTTCCTGATGCAGGAACTCAACAGAGAGGCGAACACTTTGTCGTCGAAGGCGGCAGCCGCGTCCACCACGATGCAGGCCGTCGATCTAAAAGTCTCAATAGAACAGATGCGGGAACAGATCCAGAACATTGAATGAGTGAACAACCTAGAAAAGAAAGTAGAGGACAACTCTTTGTCATCTCTGCCCCATCCGGTGCTGGTAAAACAAGTCTGGTGCGCGCACTCATGGAGCCTTCGAACACGATCGGCGTTGCCATCTCCCATACCACCAGAGCCAAACGCCCGGAAGAAACAGATGGGATCAACTATCATTTCGTAACCGAAGTCGAATTTAACGCCCTGGTGGACCAAGGTGAATTTTTAGAATCGGCGACCGTGTTTGAGCACCTATATGGCACGAGTACCAGCGCAGTGAACCTCATTCTGCAACAGGGTAAGCATCTTGTTCTTGAAATCGACTGGCAAGGCGCTGCACAAGTACGGCAAAAACTACCGGGCACCCAGTCGATTTTCATTTTTCCTCCTTCTCTTGGTGCCCTCCGGGATCGACTTGAAAACCGCGGCCAGGATGACGTGGAAACCGTTGATAAACGCATGTCTGCGGCCTTTGAGGAGCTGTCACACTGGCATGAGTTCGATTACTTGATCGTGAACGACCAGTTTGATACAGCACTTGCACAATTACAGGCCGTCGTCGCGGGAGAGGGGGCTGACTACCATAGAAATAGGCAGTCCAAGGCCCTGGGGCAACTGATTGAGAATTTATTGCCACAATAACGGCCATATATTGTTTAATAGCACTGATGTGGCTACAATGCGCGGTCCTTGAATGCCTAGTCCCCGTCTTTTGGGGAAAGCAACGCTGAATTAACTGGAGTCACCCATGGCGCGAGTAACAGTAGAAGACTGTCTGGAAAACGTAGCAAACCGATTTGAACTGGTGATGGTTTCCAGCAAACGAGCGCGACAAATTGCAACTGGGGGCAAAGAAGCACTTGTGCCAATCGAAAATGATAAGCCGACTGTGCTGGCCCTGCGTGAAATTGCAGAAGGACTCATTACTGCGGATATACTTGTGGAGCCAACCCAGGAACAAACCGAAGCATTGGCACTCAGTGCAGTACAGGACGGATTTGAACAACACGAACAAGAGCTCAACAACCTCTAACGGGAACCAGGAGTTTCCGGGACAGGAATTCGCCTATCCAAGTCTACTATTGGGGCTCTGCTACTTTGTAGTCCCGGCACCTGGGGTGAGTAGGCTGTGTTAACCGCCAATGAGCTAACAATCGACTCATTCGCCAGCGATCTGGGCTCATATCTTGAGCCAGCACAAATAGACCAGGTCGTTAAGGCCTATCACTTCGCCGAAGGTGCCCACAAAGGGCAGAAACGAAAGTCCGGCGAACCCTATATAACGCACCCACTAGCAGTTGCTAATATCCTCTCTGACATGCACATGGACCACCAGTGTCTGATGGCAGCATTACTCCACGATGTCATCGAAGACACCAGCGTTCCGAAACACACTCTTGGCCAAGAATTTGACCACGAGGTCGCGGAACTGGTTGATGGTGTCAGTAAACTCAAGAGCATGTTCCATTCCAGGGCAGAGGCGCAGGCTGAAAACTTTCAGAAGATGACGTTGGCGATGGCGAAAGACATCAGGGTAATCCTGGTGAAGCTCGCGGACCGGCTTCACAACATGCGGACTCTTGGGCACCTTGACGGAGACAGGCGCCGACGTATCGCCAGTGAGACACTGGAGATCTACGCTCCCATTGCACTGCGCCTTGGTATGAATAATATTCGAATCGAGTTCGAAGAACTCGGTTTTAGGGCGATGTATCCACTGCGATCCAGCATGATCGAGAAAGCGGTCAGGAAAGCCAGGGGTAACCGTAAAGAAATCGTCAGCAACATCCAGGAATCGATAAAAAGCACTCTGGAACGAGAAGGTATCACTGCGAAAGTGTTCGGCAGGGAAAAGCACCTTTACAGTATTTACGACAAGATGCGCAGCAAACGAAAGTCCTTCAACGAAATTATGGATGTATTCGGGTTTCGCATCCTTGTCGATTCTGCAGACAACTGTTACCGCGCACTAGGGACAGTACATAATTTATACAAACCCGTTGCCGGTCGATTCAAGGACTATGTTGCCATCCCCAAAGCCAATGGATACCAGTCCCTACACACAACACTATTTGGTATGCACGGGATTCCAATCGAGATACAGATCCGGACCCACGAGATGGAGTCATTTGCCAACAATGGCATTGCCGGACACTATCTGTACAAAACGAAGGATGGATCTACCAGGGGCTCCCACGAGCGAGCCCGTGAGTGGATGAAGGACCTTCTGGAGTTACAGCAGAGTGCCGGAAACTCTCTGGAATTTATCGAAAATGTTAAAATTGATCTGTTTCCCGATGAGGTCTATGTGTTTTCACCAGTGGGTGAGATCTTCGACCTCCCTCAGGGTGCAACACCTGTAGACTTTGCATACGCACTACACACAGATATTGGCAACACCTGCGTTGCCTGCCGCATTGACCGAAGGCTGGCACCCCTGTCTGCAACGCTGGAATCAGGGCAAACCGTCGAAATTATCCGCGCGCCCGGCGCGCAACCTAACCCCGTCTGGCTGGGATTTGTAGTGACCGGCAAGGCCAGGAGCAGTATCAGGCATACTCTTAAACAGCAGCAGAAAAATGAATCAACAATCCTTGGTAGACGGCTGATAGAACGTACCCTCGACCATCACGGATTAACCATTGACGATATTGACCAGGCAAAGCTTGAGGCTGTGCTTGAGGAACGAAAAATCAACTCCCTCGACGATCTTTTGTCCGAGATCGGCCTTGGAAACCAGATGGCCAGTATTGTCGTTAAGCGCTTACTGGGCAACGTTAAGGAACTGGGAAACTCCGAAGAGAGCGGCCCACTGGCGATCAAGGGAACCGAGGGACTGGTCGTCACCTACGCCCGCTGCTGTCACCCGATCCCCGGCGATCCGATCATCGGGCACGTTTCCGCGGGGCGGGGGATCGTCATCCACACAGATACCTGCAGGAATATGGTCGAACTCAGGAGCACACCAGAAGAGATCATGGGCGTGAGATGGGAACCGAAGGTGGCGCAGGAGTTCTCGGTGGAACTGAGAATCGAACTTGAGCATCAGCGCGGCATCATTGCAGTAGTGGCATCAACTGTCACAGAAGCAAACGCCAATATCGAACGTATCAATATGATAGAAAAAGACGCGCATCTTGGCATAGTGAATATGGTGATCAATGTTCAGGACCGCATCCATCTTGCCAATGTTATTAAGCGGCTCAGAACAATCAAGGCAATCAGCAGAATTGTCAGGGTAAGAAATTGATGAAAAAAACGATTACAACCGATAATGCTCCTGCGGCCATCGGCACCTACTCACAAGCCGTTCAACATGGTGGGCTACTCTATGTCAGTGGCCAGATCCCACTCGTTCCATCAACAATGGAACTTGTCAGCCCTGATATTAACCAACAAATCAATCAAGTGTTTGACAACCTTTCAGCGATCGCTGTCGCAGCAGGAACGACGCTCAATGACGCGGTCAAATTGACTGTATACCTGACTGACCTCGGCCATTTTTCCAGCGTTAACGAAGTGATGGCGCAGCGATTAGGGCAGCCGTACCCTGCTCGCGTTGCCCTTGAAGTATCAGCTCTTCCCCGGTCAGCACTGGTCGAGATCGATGCCATCGTAGCGATCAGTTAGGAGACCTGGCCATGCCTGGCGACCTGGCCAACATCGATGTCACCAGCCTTAAAGGTGTCGGCCCAGCCCTGGGCAAAAAGCTGGCCAAGCTTGGAATACAGACGGTCCAGGATATCCTGTTTCATTTACCGTTTCGCTACGAAGATCGAACCCAGATCACACCGATTGGCGCTAGCCGACCCGGAGAATCCTATGTCCTGCAAGGCGAAATAGTCGCCTGTGAGGTGGCCTATGGCAGGCGACGTAGCCTGCTTGCCTACCTACAGGACAACACGGGAAAGATTGGCCTGCGGTTCTATCACTTTTCTAAAGCCCAGCACCAAAACCTAAAAACAGCCGGTGCCATTCGGTGTTTTGGAGAAGTCCGGGCAGGTGCTTCCGGGCTTGAGATCTATCACCCGGAATATTCACAACTAAGCAGCGCAGTGGATATGGAGGATACCCTGACACCAGTGTATCCCGCCACCGAAGGCGTCAGCCAGGCTCGATACAGGCTACTCGTCACGCAGTCCTTAGACCGACTCGCACAAACCTCCATTGAGGAACTTTTGCCGGACCGCTGGGATACGTCGCTTTCCCAGGCGATTACCTATCTGCACCATCCACCACCCGATACTGATGTAGATCAACTTATGGAAGGTAAACATCCGGCGCAGACAAGGCTCGCCTTCGAGGAACTCACCGCTCACCAGGTCAGTCTTCGAATCGTTAGAGAGCAGATCCAAAAACTACAGGCGCCTGTACTTGATGCCCCCTCAAATAGTTATACAGCGGTCAAACAATCATTTGGATTCGCGCTGACAGGCGCGCAGCAACGTGTCGCCGATGAGGTAGCCTTTGACTTGATGAAAAGCCAGCCCTCACTCCGCCTGATTCAGGGAGATGTCGGCTCAGGTAAGACTGTCATCGCCGCGCTAGCGTCGGTGCATTCCTTCGAGAACAATTTACAAACCGCCCTGATGGCACCAACAGAGCTTCTTGCGGAACAACATTTCATCAACATGTCTAACTGGCTAGCGCCACTCGGCATCAAAACCGCGTGGCTTTCCGGACGCGTAACCGGGAAAAAACGAGTCGAAGAACTAGCGAGAATCCTGGCAGGAGACGCGGCGGTCATTATCGGTACCCATGCCTTGTTCCAGAAAGATGTCCAGTTCAGAAACCTGGGGTTGGTCATTGTTGATGAGCAACACCGGTTCGGTGTACACCAGAGGCTGGCACTGCGAGCAAAGGGCAGTGCTGGAAGCATATCGCCCCACCAGCTTGTTATGACCGCGACGCCAATACCAAGAACGCTTTCGATGAGCATTTATGCAGACATGGACGTGTCGGTCATTAATGAGTTGCCACCCGGGCGGACCCCTGTGACAACAACCGTTATGTCGGATGAAAAACGAGATTCGGTCATTTCCCGTGTCGCGGATGCCTGTACCGAAGGGCGTCAGGTTTACTGGGTTTGCACCCTGATCGAAGAGAGTGAGGCATTACAATGCCAGGCGGCTGAGGTGACAGAGAAAGAACTCGAAAAGCTTCTGCCGAATGTTAGGGTCGGACTTGTACATGGCCGAATGGCGCCAACAGTTAAAACAGATATCATGAACCAATTTAAATCGAGACAACTGGACCTGCTGGTTGCGACAACTGTCATCGAGGTGGGAGTTGATGTGCCCAACGCCAGCCTAATGGTCATCGAGAACTCAGAACGGCTTGGATTAGCCCAGTTACACCAGCTTAGAGGGCGCATTGGGCGCGGCACGACTGATTCTCACTGCGTACTTTTATATCGCAAACCACTTGGCAATCTAAGTAAAGAGCGCTTGGAAGTCATGAGGCAAAGCAATGATGGTTTCTTCATTGCGGAGCGTGATCTGGAAATCCGTGGACCCGGCGAGCTGCTCGGTGCAAGGCAATCAGGCACCATGCAGTTTCGGATTGCCGATCTACTGAGAGACCAGGAGATGTTACCAATGGTCCGGGAAGCTTCCCTGACAATGATGAATGATCATCGAGACAAGGCCAGCATTCTGGTAAACAGGTGGATCAAAGACCCGGACAAACTGGGTCAGGTGTAGACGTTTTTGTAGGGTCACGCCGTGGGGGAGAGTGTTTCATCCTTGTTGAAGACGGACTCCTCAAACTTGCCCTCGCTTTTAGCAACGATGGTCGCCACCGCAGCATCTCCACAGACATTCACTGCAGTTCTCATCATATCCAATAGTCGATCCACGCCAATGATCAGCGCAATACCTTCTACCGGTAGACCAACCTGCTGTAGTACCAGCGCGAGCGTAATCAAGCCAACACCCGGAACACCAGCCGTTCCGATCGATGCGAGTGTTGCTGTCAACACAACCATCAAGTAGCCAGTCATTGATATATCAATATTATAGGCCTGCGCAATAAACACAGTAGCTACACCCTGCATGATTGCCGTGCCATCCATATTGATGGTCGCCCCAAGCGGCACGGTAAAAGACGCTACCTCGTTTTTGACTCCAAGACGATGCTCCACGGTTTCGAGAGTTACTGGCAAGGTAGCGTTGGACGAACTGGTAGAGAAGGCGTAAGCCATTACTGGATAAAAGTTGCGATAAAATACGATGGGATTCAGGTTTGCAACAAAACGCACCATCATTGAATAGGTCAACAAGAAGTGGAGTACCAGGACACTGGCAACGGTAAGGAAATACCGGATAAGGTCTGTAATAGCTGAA